>JAUNBY010000126.1 GCA_030526935.1 Clostridia bacterium | reverse complement strand
CCTGGGAGAAATGGCGCAGTATAATCGGCGTCGTTATAACCGCCGTCGCGGTATGGCTGTTGGGGCATTATCTTCCCAACGAGCCGGAAACAATGCCCTTTGACGTCAACTACGTATACGGACTGGCGGGCGGCGTCGTCGGATACGTATTCGGGCGCTCGCGTCGCGGAGCGTTTATATCGGGTACAATGGGCGTCGCCCTCGCCGACATAGCGCAGGGCGTCATAAACGCCTGGTCCGGAATAGATCAGCGCCTTGTGCTGGGCGGCGCGGGGGCTTTCGACGTGATAGTCATTTCCGGACTTGTAGCGCTTTTGTTAAGCGAATTGATAGGAGAGATCCTCGAGCGCGTCTCCCGTGGCGCGTCGTCCGGAGAATTCGAGAGGGGTGAAAAGCGAAAATGAAGAGGCTTATCGCGCTTCTCGCCCTCGCAACGGCGCTTGGCGGCATAGCCGTCGCGGAGGATTTCTACGAGTCGGACGGCGTTGTATATCGCATTAACGACACGGACGGGAACTATATTACAAGCGTCAGCTATCCCGTTTCAATTGACGACGAATACATATCAGGCGACGACAAACTCTACCGCGTGATAGAGGTATCGTCCGATTCGGCGGTCGCGGAGTACCTGGGATACGAACCGGCTACGGGCGTTGAAGCCTTCGCGTTCATAGCACGCGCGGAAACCGAGCCTAATAAGCTCATATGCATGTACTCGACACATTCCGACGAGAGCTACGAACCGACTGACGGCGCGGCGTCCCTCGAGGAGAACGCCGGCATCTACGACGTAGGCGAGGCGTTCAAACAGGCGCTCGAGGAAAAGGGAATTACCGTCGAATACAGCAAGGATACCTTTCTGCCGCATGATTCGGGAGCGTATCGCCGCTCGCGCTCGACGGCCGAGGAGCTTCTTAAAATGGAACCCGCGGCTCTTTTCGACCTTCACCGCGACGGCATACCCGATCCCGACGAGTACGAGCAGGAGATAAACGGCGAGGAAGCCAGCATGGTAAGGCTTCTCGTGGGACGCTCAAACGCCAACGCCGACGCGAACCGCGCCTTCGCCAAGCAGATTAAATCAGTCGCCGACGAGGAATATCCCGAGCTTATAAAGGACATATACATAGGCAAAGGCAATTATAATCAGGAACTTTATCCTCGCGCGCTTCTTCTGGAATTTGGAACGCATACCATCGACAAGGAACGCGCCATCGCTTCAACCAAATACGTCTCAGAGGTCGTAAACGAAGTCCTGTTTGGGGATACCGCGCAGGCGCAGTCAACCGAAAAGTCGGAAACTTCGTCAGCCTGGTCGGGCATAGGGTGGATAATCGGCATAGCTCTCCTTGCCGCCGTAATCTATGCCCTCGTAGGCACTGGCACATTTAAAGGCATGGGCGTAAAACTCAAACGCGGCGTGAGCGAGATAACCGGCGGCCTCATCGGCAAGAAGCCGAAGGATAAAGAATAAAGAGAGCTTAAGGAAAACACGCGGTACGAAAACCGCGCCGCGAATGTTTTATCCGCAGTATAAGAGCGTTGATATTCGGCGCGGAGGGCGATTTCACGTCGCTCTGCGCGCGTTTTCGTCTCCTATAATTTCGTTTACCACGTATCCCGCCATTGTCAGACCCGCCGCCGCCGGAACGAAGGATATAGAGGCCGGGACGCGCGATTTATCGGGCTTTACCGGCGTCTCGGTCGAGTAAACCGCCTTGACGCTCAAACCCCTCGCTTTAAGTTCGCGGCGCATCACTCGTGCTAGCGGGCAAACGCTGGTTTTTTCAATGTCGTCAACCCTGAAAAGCGTCGGGTCAAGCTTGTTTCCGGCGCCCATGGCGCTTATGACGGGGACGCAGGCGCGCGTCGCCGCTTCAATAATCAGTATCTTGGACTTCACCGTATCTATGGCGTCGAGCACATAGTCTAAACCGCTTAAATCAAATTCCGATATATTTGAATCGTCTACAAACGCCGTTACGCCCGTGACGGCGCATTGAGGGTTTATGCTCATGGCGCGGTTTTTTGCGACGTCGGCCTTATAAAGCCCTATGGTATCAAACGTCGCCAGAAGCTGGCGGTTGATATTGGTTTCATCGATGGTATCCGAGTCCACGAGGAGCATACTTCCCACTCCCGCGCGGCACAGCGCCTCAAAAGCGTAAGAACCTACGCCCCCGAGTCCGAATATGGCGACCCTGGCGTTTTGAAGCCTTTGATGCGCCCTCTCCCCTATAAGGCTTATCGTTCTGTCGAATATCATAGGTTTCCTCCGGCTTTCACGAGATGTGAATTTATACCGATTATACCACATTATCTGTTGAAAAAAAACGCCCTGTCGTATATAATATGTATGGGTAATTTTATAGATAAATTTCGGGAGGAATAAATATGGCGGATTACGATAAGCTTGTAGGGCGCGGATATGAATACGCAAAAGAGATATACTCACATAATGGCGTCGATATAGACGCGGCGATGGAAGACTGCTCCAAAGTCGCAATTTCCATGCACTGCTGGCAGGGCGACGATATAATGGGCTGCGAAAGCGTCGCGGCGGGCGCCTCCGGAGGCATACAGACCACCGGCAATTATCCCGGGAGGGCAAGAGGCGGCGATGAACTTCGCAATGACCTGGACGTCGCCCTTTCGTTTATACCTGGGACTAAGAAGTTGAATCTCCACGCCAACTACGCGGAACTCGGCGCTCGCAAGGCCGACAGGGACGCGTATACTCCCGATGACTTCAAAAACTGGATAGCCTGGGCTAAGGAAAAGGGAATGGGCTTGGACATGAACCCGACGTTCTTCTCCCATAAATACGCCGCCGACGGCTTCACGCTGTCCCATCCCGACGAGAAAATAAGAAAGTTCTGGATCGAGCACGCGAAGCGCTGCCGCGAGATAGCTCAGGCGTTCGCCAAAGAAACCGGCAAGCCCGCCGTAACGAACGTATGGATACCCGACGGATATAAGGACACCCCCGCCGATACCGTCGCTCCCCGCAAGCGCCTTATCGAATCGCTGGACGAGATATACAAAGATACCGGCATTGACCGCTCCCTGGTTCTCGACGCGGTGGAATCCAAGCTCTTCGGCATAGGCGTCGAGAGCTACACCGTGGGTTCGCACGAGACGCTTTTATCCTATGCCCTGACGCGCAAGATAATGTACACGCTCGATTCAGGCCACTATCACCCGACGGAGTACATCTCCGACAAAATATCCTCTCTCATGCTCTACATGCCGCTCATACACCTGCATGTGACGCGCGGCGTGCGCTGGGACAGCGATCACGTTGTCGCGTTCACGGACGATTTGCAGAAGATCATGGACGAGATAGTCTTCGGCGGATTCTCCGAGCGCGTTTTAATAGGGCTTGACTACTTCGACGCCTCCATTAACCGCGTCGCCGCCTGGGTAATAGGAATGAGAAACACTCAAAAGGCGCTTTTGAGGGCGTTTGTTACCCCCAGAAAGGAAACGGTGGAAGCCGAGAAAAACGGAGACTTTACGCTCAGGCTCGCCCTTCAGGAGGAATATAAGACGCTTCCGTTCAGCTGCGTATGGGACGCATATTGCGAGAAGCAGAACGTACCCGCAGGCGATGGATGGATAGAGAAGCTGAAGAAATACGAACGCGAGGTAATGCTCAAGCGTGGGTGAGATGATAAAGAACGTAATTTGCGACATGGGCAACGTGCTCATGACGTGGAACCCTCACGCCCTGGCGCTGGTCGGCTCCGCCGACCCCGCCGAGGCTGACATATTCGAAAAGGAGCTTTTCAGAAGCCCCGAATGGACGCTCAACGACACCGGGAGATACGACGAGGGCGAACTGGTAAAGTCGATCGCCAAACGCATACCGGAAAACCTTATCGACAGGTTTTACTGGCTCACGGAAAACTGGCAGAACTACGTAGTCCCGATACCCGGCGCGCTCGAATTCGTCAAATGGCTCAAGGGAAAGGGGCTTAAGGTGTTCATGCTCTCAAACGCCCCTTCGCGCTTTCCCGAATGCGTAAGCCATTACGAGGTATACAAATTGCTCGACGGCGCTGTCGTATCCTGGTACGCCAAATGCTCCAAGCCGGATCGCGAGATATACCTTTACGCGCTTGAGAAATTCGGAATAATGGCGCGGGAAAGCGTGTTCATAGACGACCTCGAGGCCAATATAAAGGGAAGCGAGGCCGTGGGCATAAGGGGATTTGTCTTCGACGGCGATTACGACAAACTCAAGCGCCGTCTCGAAAATATAGGAGTATAAATATGCGGGATCTGTTTTCTCAACTGGGCGATCCCGGGCGCGATATGGCTCCGCTGGCGGAAAGAATGCGCCCGCAAACGCTGGATGA
The DNA here is from genome assembly GCA_030526935.1 of Clostridia bacterium. Lineage (GTDB taxonomy): Bacteria > Bacillota > Clostridia > Christensenellales > Aristaeellaceae > JAUNBY01. The sequence goes on along the minus strand of JAUNBY010000126.1, from coordinate 3,898 downwards.
GTTTCTAGGCCAAAGCGAAATAATGGGCGAAGGCTCGCTGTTAAGGCGAGCCATAATCGCCGACAGGCTCACAAGCTCCATATTCTGGGGGCCTCCCGGTTCAGGCAAGACCACGCTCGCCTCGATAATCGCCCATACCACAAAGTCGGAATTTGTAAAGCTCAACGCCGTGACGAGCGGCGTAGCCGACGTGCGCGAGGTGATAAAGTCTGCTCAGGATCGGCTTAAAATGTACTCTCAAAGCACCTATCTGCTTTTAGACGAGTGCCATCGCTGGTCTAAAGCCCAGTCCGACTCCATACTCCCTGCGATAGAAGCCGGAACGATAAAGTTCATAGGCTCTACCACCGAGAACCCCATGATATGCATGACGCCCGCCATAGTCAGCCGTTGCCGCCTTTTCAGGTTCGAGAAGCTGTCAGACGACGACGTCAAGACGGCCATGCTGCGCGCCATAAGCGACAGGGAACGAGGCTACGGCGGGCAAAGCGTCGAAATAGAAGGCGAAGCCCTCGAACATATAGCGCGCGTAGCCAACGGCGACGTGCGCGCGGCGCTCAACGCACTGGAGCTTGCGGTGGTGTCCACTCCGCTCAACCGCGACGCGAGCATACGCATAACCCTGCAAATCGCCGAACAGTCGATACAAAAGCCCGTCCTGCAAATGGACGAATCGCTTTTCTACGACATGCTCTCCGCGTTTTGCAAAAGTCTTCGCGGTTCAGACAGCGACGCGGCGCTGGCGTGGTTCGCGCGAATGATAAAAGCCGGCGTCGATCCGCGAATAATCGTGCGCCGGACGATCGCCCACGCGAGCGAAGACGTCGGCATGGCCAACCCCATGGCGATGCTTCAGGCGGTCGCGGCGTATAACGCTCTTGAAGCCATTGGTATGCCCGAAGCCAAATTGCCAATCTCTCAGGCGATAGTCGCGGTGTGCGAAAGTCCCAAGTCAAATTCCATAGTCATGGCTATAGACAGGGCGATGGAAGACGCGGAAAAGGGCGGCTATCAAAGCGTACCCGTACACCTTCGCGACACGAGTTTCGCGGGATCAGGCCGCATAGGTTCTGGCGTCGGATATAAATATGCGCACGACTATCCGGGGCATTACGTCCATCAGCAATACGCGCCGCTCGACGCGGCGGGCATGCCCTACTACGTGCCGGGAGAATTGGGCTACGAGGCTGAAATACATGAAATAAGGCGGCAAAAAGGTATAGAATGAAGCTGTTGTTTATAGACGCGTGTCAAAGGGGCGAAAAAATCTCGCGCACATCTAGCCTGGCGCGAGCCTTTTTAGAAGCCTTTCGGGAGGCGTCCCCCTCATCGTCCGTATCCGCGGTCGCGCTCAGGGATATGGATCTGCGGCCGTTTAAGGGATCAGACGTCGAGAGGCGCGAAGCGCTCATAGACGACGGAAAGCTTAATCACCCCATGTTCGAGCTGGCTAATCAGTTCGCCGCGGCAAACAGAATACTCGTCGCCGCGCCCTATTGGGATTATATGTTCCCGGCGGCGCTGAAAACCTATATAGAACATATAATGGTCAGGAACATAAACTTTTATTACAACGAAAAAGGCCCCGTCGGCCTTTGCCGCGCGGACAGGCTGGCTTATCTGACTACGGCGGGAAGCCCCATGGCCTGTAACGATTGGGGAAGCGCGTATCTGCGCGCCATATGCTCCATGGTGGGCATCGAGCGATTCGACGCCATATCAGCCGAAGGGCTGGACGTCGAGGGCTGGGATGTCGAGGGCGAGATGAAAAAAGCGCGGGAGAAGGCTCGCGCACTTGGTAGTAGTTTCGCTTTGGATTAGGTGTACCCTTGCAAATACCCGAATCCTGATTTCCCGACCTTTTCTTATGCCTCCTCATTCCGATATTACAGTTCTTTTATGTATGCTCATCTATAATTAAGAATCGATCGATATTATTACATACGAATTATCGGATGAGCCGTAATCTCGCGAATGATCGTGGCTGTATATTTATTACTTTATATTCCATCGACTAATATCGTCGGTCAACCTCATTATTCAATTATATCGCTCATTTCGGCAATGCTCGCTCAATTTTTATATAATATGACGGTTTTCTTGATTTTTATCATCGGTTTTAATATCGCACCATTCTGTTCCACGCACCAAATTGCGTATATGATTTATGTGTTGAGTAACATTGACTCGCATATTAGATTTAAGATATACTAAATATACAAACAAGGAAAGTGCACTTACCTCTTTGTGTTGGAAGCGTATATTATATCTTAGTAAATTTGTTGGTTACATTTAAAGGAGGCGTACAATTTTGAAGAAGATTCTGGTATTCGTTTTAACGTTTGCAATCATGATTGGAGCCAGCAGTATATCTGCGTTTGCCGAGAACGATTATTTCACAATCACTCATGAAGAACCGTCTGTTGTAGAACTTGGCGAGTATGAGGTTAACAAGATATGGGTAGACCTTATCCCGGTTTACTACGTGACGCCTCCGGGATATGTCGAAGGCGACGAAATGAAGATATGTATCTTCCTTTCTGGTTTGTCCGGAAACAAAGAATCTCTTGTAACGACTTACGCGCAGTATATAATCGAAAACGGTTATACAGCCGTATTCTTCGATCATTACATGCACGGCGAACGCGCCAATTTCCAGAACCCCACGACCATACTTACATCCACTCAGGAAGAAGTAACCGCACTGCAACAGGCGATTCTGAATACCTGTTTCAAGAACATGTATCGATATGGCTGGGAAATTCTCGGCAACAGCTCTTTAGATACTCTGCGCGTGCTCGATTACTTCTACGATCACTTCCCGGTAGTTGAATCCGTCATGGGAGGCCACTCAATGGGCGGCGATACGTCTCTTGTAGTCGCGGGTATCGACGAACGAGTAAATCGCATACTTTGCATTGTCACAGCACCCGATTGGCTTCGCCCGGGTATGCACAACCTGCGCGAGAACGCGGAACTTCCCAGCGATCCCGGTCAGCCGGACGCCAAGTCCGTCTGGTATTACGACAGCTTTTCTCCCAGCGTCAACCTCACCCGTTATGACGACGGCGATATAGACGTAATGTTTGCCTGCGGCGAAGTGGATACGCATATCAATCCGAGCTGGGTATATACTTTCCGCGAGAATGTCTATCGTCTCAATCCTCAAGCCGGTCAGAAGATGGGTATATGGACCAATATGGGTCAGGGACACGTATCTCCCGGACAGGAAGACCTCCACAAGCTTTTTGCGTGGCTGCTCAGCGGAACTGACATGGAAGACGCCCGTTATTTAACCGGCGACGAACAGGCTTGGGATCGCGAGTATTATTACACCATGGAAACATATCCAGAAGGCTATTGATCCCGTATGACAGAGGGGGGGATCTCCCCTCCTCCGTGAATTACAATAGAAGGAGTACAAAGCCATGAAAAAATCGATTACTCTATTGCTAATGCTGGTTCTTGCTCTTGGCATCTGCGTAGCGTCCGCAACGGCGGAAGACTTTATCGAGGTTGATTACCAGACACGGTTTATTAAGTGGGACGGACAGCTTAGCGACGCGGATTTCACTGAAGAAGAGTTCGCCGCTTTGACTAAGACGACGGTTTATCGCAGCGAGGAATCCGCCACCGGTTATTGCGTAACATTCCGCTTCTACGGTCCTGAGTATGAGAGCGTTGAAGTCGCAGGCGAGTGGTATTACTCTGAACCGATCTATTCGTCGCAGAACTCCGCCGCCAGGATTCATCCCAACGATTGGTACAACGGATGCCTGATCCATACCGACGATGTGAACCCAACCCGTCCCTTTGATCAGATGACGCTCAACGAGGAAACTGGATACTGGGCGTACACTATGCAACTCGCTTCCGGTACATATTGCTATCAGTTCCG
>JAUNBY010000125.1 GCA_030526935.1 Clostridia bacterium | reverse complement strand
GAACAATCCGCTTCGCGCTGCGGACAGAATTTGAAAATCCGCCTTCGCCCCATGCGATAAATACTATCGACGCGCCCTTGCCACCCGCCATAAAATCTGTTATACTGTAAACATGCGAAAAGGCCGTCGGACGCGACAAAAAACCGGCGGCTTCAGCGCGAACAAAGAGAGGTAAAAATGGCAAAGATCATCATAATCGGCGCGGGCACAGGGGGTCTCGTCGCGGGGGTATATGCCCGCAAATCCGGCTACGACACCGTCATATACGAAAAAAACGCCGTTCCCGGCGGCGAGTGTACCGGCTGGGACCGCGAGGGCTGCCATATCGACAACTGCATTCACTGGCTCATGGGTACATTGCCCGGAAGCGGCCTTTACGACATTTGGAAGACCACGGGGGCATTGGGCGACGGCATAGAGGTTTTGCGGCTTGACAATATGTATTCCTCAGAATTGAACGGCGAGAGGATAACGCTCTGGGCCGACATCGAAAGGACGCGCCGCGAAATGCTCGCGCTCTCCCCAGAAGACGCCGTTGAGATAAACGACCTCCTCGACGCGGCGAAGCTCGCCGAAAAGGTCGAAATACCCGCGACAAAGCCCCCGGAACAGATGAACCTCGCAGAGCTTCTCCATATGGCCTTCAGATCCCGGGCGACGCTGAAGCTCTTTAAGAAATATTCGGGGATGGACACTCAAGATCTTATGAACAAGTTCAGGCATCCGCTTTTAAAGGCGGTTTTGAGCGATTTTTGCACAAAGGAATCGCTCGCCCATTCCTTCCCCATGAGCTATGGCAACTTTACAGGCTCAGACGGAGGAGTGCCTCGCGGCGGTTCCCGGGCGATGGCCTTGAGGATGAGCGAGAGGTTTAAATCCCTGGGCGGCACGCTCGCGACGAATTGCCCCGTCGAAAAGGTAGTAATAAAAGGCAACAGAGCCGTGGGCGTCGAGCTTTCGAACGGAAAGACGGACGACGCCGACTTTGTTATTTGCGCCTGCGACACCGATTTCACCTTCAATAAACTTCTGCCTCCTGGCTACATGCCCGGAATACTCCGCGAGATGTACGACAATCGCGAAGCTTATCCGGTGTACGGCATGTTCCAGGCGGCTTATCTGACGGACAGCCCCGCGGACGCGCTGGGCGGCGACGTTAACATCGAGGCGGGAGAAGCGCGCTTCGCCGAATTCGCGAGCGACAGGATAAACGTAAGAAACTTCGCCGGCGAGCCGGACTTCGCGCCTAAGGGCAAGCAGATAGTTCAGGCTATGCTTGGAATGACGGAAAGCGGATACGACTACTGGCGGGAGATATACGAAGATAAGGAAAAGTACGCCCGTAAAAAGGCTGAAATCGCCGCGGCCATAATGCGGGTTATAGAGGAGAGATTTCCCGAATATAAGGGAAAGATGAAACTCATAGACGCGTGGACGCCCATGACCTATAAGCGCTACTGCAATGCCTACAAGGGCTATAATCAGGCGTTCATGATAACGAAGAAAAGCCGCCCGAACCCCTATCCCCCCGCGTTTGTCGAGGGAGTTGACAATGTGCTGCTGTGCGGACAATGGCTCAATCCCCCCGGAGGGCTTCCGGGCGCCGCGACGTCGGGCAAGTTCGCGATAATGCGGCTTAATAAGGCGCTGAACAGAAAAATCCGCCTCTAGTCGCAATAATATATTGGGAGGAAATCGATGGATTATTCCGGCTTTTTGAATTTCGCGTCAAATCTCGCGATGGAAGCGGGCGCTTTTCTAAAGCGCTTTCGCGGCGAGGGACATCTGGATATTCAGGCGAAGGTCGCAGGTCTAGACTTCGTGACGAACGCCGACAAGACGGCGCAGAAAATGATATTCGAAAGCATAGCCGCGACCTATCCCGATCACGGATTTATCGGCGAGGAGGACGGCCTTGGCAACGACGGGGCAAGGGCTTTGTTGAGGGATGGCGCCGAGCGCCTGTTCTGGGTGGTGGACCCGCTCGACGGAACCCTCAATTACATACGAGGGCTTAACGGATACAGCGTGTCCATAGCGCTTGTCAGGGGAACGAAACCCGTTGTCGGAGTTGTGTACGCCCCTGTGGAGGATGAATTATACTCAGCCTGCGAGGGCGGGGGCGCTTTTAAAAACGGAATGCCCATAAGCGCGTCCGACTGCCGCGATATCCACAACGCCCTTATAATCCCCTCTGTGCCGCTGACCGACATGGATTTGCGCGATAAGATGCTCGCCATAAATTCGCGCCTGTCGCGGATAACCCTGAATACGCGCATATTCGGAAGCGCCGCGGTCGAAATTTCCCATGTGGCGCACGCGGGCGTGGACGCCTATTTCGAATATGGCATATACCCGTGGGACGTCGCGGCGGGGGTAATCATCGCGCGGGAAGCGGGCGCCATCGCCTCATCGCTCGACGGGAGGGAGTACGAATTGGGCGACCCGGGAATACTCGTGTCCGCCGAAGGCATACATATGGCCATGGTAGAGGCTATAGGTTTCGACGGCAAATAAGTTCTGTATATTAACACAGGGTGAAGGGGCGTGAAACCATCGACTATAACGTTATAATCGACGGGCTTTGCGCCCTTGTCGTTATTATCATACTGGTAATCGGGCGCAGGCTTGACGGCGAGGGACAACCGCAAAGGCGGATGATTTTCGCGCTGATGATAGGATGCGCTGTGGTATTCGCGGTTGACATACCGGGGTTGTTGCTCGACGGGAAGACTTTTCCCGGCGCGAGGCAGCTGTTGTGGTTTTTTGACACGGCGTACTGGATGCTCCACGCGCCGTACTGCCTGATGTGGGTGGTATTCACCGACCTGTGGTGTTTCGGCTCCATAGAGGATACGAAGCGCCGCGCCTGGTTTTACGCGATACCGATGGTGGTCAAAATAGCCGTCATATTGACCAATCCGCTGACGGGATGGCTGTTTATACTGGATGAAAGGAATGTATATACTCCCGGAACACGGTACAATCTGTGCCTTATCCCGTATTACCTGTATCTGTTGTGCGCGTTTTCGCTGGCGATTATCGGCTGTTGCGTCAATCGCGACCGCGAGCGCAGGCGCAAATGCCAGTTTATGATAGTTTACATATTCCTCCCGTTTTGCGGCTCGATCATGGAACTGCTGGCCTACGATATATCCTGGGTATGGCCCACGGTCGCGTTGTCGCTGTTGATGGTGTATCTGGACGAGCAGAGGCAAATTCTTCTCGACGAGCAATTGGCGGTAGCTCAGGCGGCGGAGACGGCGGCGCGAATGGACGCGCAGATGGCGTCGAGCCGCATGGCGATAATGTTAAGCCAGATACAGCCGCACTTTTTATACAACGCCCTGTGCGTCATACAGGATTTGTGTCACGGCAAAGCGCCCGAGGCGGAACAGGCGACTATCGCGTTTTCGCGTTTTCTGCGGGGAAACCTCGATTCTCTCAGGGCCGACAAGCCCATCGCCTTCGAACAGGAGATTAACCATACGAAGTATTATTTGCAGCTTGAAGCGATGCGCTTTGGCGAAAGGCTCGCCGTCAGGTACGACATAGGGACGACGTCGTTTTGCCTGCCCGCCCTTACGCTTCAGCCCGTCGTTGAAAACGCCGTGCGCTACGGCGTGACGAAGAGGGAACAGGGCGGTACGGTTTTAATCTCCACGCGCGAGACGCGCGACGCCTTTTTGGTCGCGGTTAAAGACGACGGCGTGGGATTTAATCCGTATCAAAAGCACGAGGACGGGAGAACCCATATCGGCATAAGCAACGTCCGCCAGCGACTGCGCGACATGTGCGCGGGCGATCTGGTAATTACGAGCGAGCAGGGCGTGGGTACGCTCGCCGTCATAACCATACCGAAGGGGGTAAAGAGCGTTGAGAATACTGGCGGTTGACGATGAACGCACTTCTCTCAATATACTCGGCCGCGCGATACGGGAGGCTTTGCCCGAGGCGGATCTGCGATTATGCCTTACGATTTCGGAGGCCTTCGAAGAACTCGCGAACGACGACAACCTTCCCGACGTTGCCTTTCTCGACATAGAAATGCCGGGCATGACGGGGCTGGAGCTCGCGAAGCTTATAAAGGTTCGCGCTCCGAGGGTGAATATAATATTCGTCACGGGCTATTCGCAATACGCGCTCGACGCTATTTCCATGCGCCCCAGCGGGTACGTCATGAAGCCCGCGGATAAGCAGTGCATTCTCGCGGAGCTTGAAAACCTGCGCAATCCCCCTCGGCGAAAAGCGCCCGCAAAGAGAATACGCGCGCAGTGCTTCGGAGACTTCGAGCTGTTCGTCGATGAAAAGCCCGTCGTATTCGCAAGAAGCAAGTCAAAGGAGATGCTCGCCTATCTGGTGGACCGGCGCGGCGCGAGTTGTTCCGCGACAAAGATAGCGTCGGCGCTGTGGGATGACGGCGTCTACGACCGCGCGAGGCAAAAGCTGTTCTCGACTATATACGCCGATATGCTCAAGGCGCTCAGGCTCGTGAGCGCTGAAAATATCATCAAAAGAAGCGGCAACGGCATGGCCGTGGATGCCAACGCTTTCGACTGCGATTACTATATGGCGCTTCAGGGCGACATGGTCAGCGTCAACAGCTTTATGGGCGAGTACATGGCCGCGTATTCGTGGGCGGAATTCACAACCGGAGCGCTCAACTCCAGATTCTCAACGCGGGAGGTATAATCGCGCGGACATCGTCATCATACGCGGGTTCGCCTTAATCCGCAAACCGCTTGCGCTATATGAGTCCGACATTAAAAACATAAAAAACCGCTTAAAAATGGCGCATTTTATCGCGTACCCTCTTGCTGTTTTGGATGTTTTAGGCTACAATAGGATGACGGGTTAGCGGCCGACGGTTAGCGGATGCCAAGTAGATAGTTGATAGAGGAGTTTATATAATGAAGACCAGATTGATTAAATCGGCGATACCAATTTATATAGCGGCTGGGGTGTGGATAATCTACGGGCTTGCTCTGCCCCTTTACAGGCTCACCCATATATTGACGGCGGCGGCATTGTCCATCGCGGCTTATTTCATATCCGCGAGGTTTTTCCCCGGGCGCAAGGTCGAGGCGGATCTGGCGAGCGGGGATTCAAAGCTGGATCAGGAACTTAAGGGCAATATGAACGACCTGGACAAGCTTCGCCAGGCCAACGCCGGCATAGATTCCCAGGTCATGACCAATCAGATAGACCGCATGGTGACGGCGGGCAAGTCCATTCTGGCGGCGGTCGCCGAAAAGCCCTCGCGCGCGGATCAGGTGCGCAAGTTCATGAAGTATTACCTGCCTACGAGCGCGAAGCTCCTCGAACAGTATCAGACCATGAACGCCTTCGGCGCGAAGGGCGAGCATATCTCAAAGGCCATGAAAAGCGTCGAGAACAGCCTGGGACTGATAGCCGACGCCTTCGAAAAACAACTCGACATGATATACCGCGACGAAGCCGTCGATATAACCAGCGACGTTCAGGTACTCGAAACCATGATGGCCGGCGACGGATTGACCAGCAAGGGAATTAAGGAAGCCATGAAGGAGGACGAAAAACAATGTCAGACGAACTGAAGCTTAATATCGAATCATCACAAGAGGTGGAAAACGTCATAAAGCAGGCGGACGAGGCCATTAACCAGCAGGCGATAAAAGCCGCGGAATCCCCCGAGATAACTCTGCGCTTTGACCACGCTCCCGAACAGGGCGCCGCCGCCGAAATGGCAAAGACCGCTCAGGCTGTAGCGGAAAAGCCCCCCGTGAAGCCCGAGGCGGTTAAGCCCGTTTTCACCCCCGCCGAGCAAAAGGCCATAGAAGATTTCTCAAAAAAGATAGACGTGACCGACACAAACCTCGTCTTCTCATACGGCGCCTCCGCCCAGCAGCAGATAGCCAGCTTCTCCGACTCCGCGCTTAAAAACGTGCAGACTAAGGATCTTGGCGAGATAGGCGATATGATAACCAACCTCGTTGGCGAACTTCGCGGATTCACCGCCGACGACGAGGAGAAGGGCGGCATATTCGGCTTTTTCAAAAAGTCCGTCGATAAACTGACGCTGATGAAAAACCGCTACGACGCGGCCGAGGTCAACGTCAATAAAATAGTCGAGGGTCTTGAACAGCATCAGATACAGCTTTTGAAGGACATAGCAACCCTCGACCAGCTCTACGAGCAGAACCTCACGTATTTTAAGGAGCTGTCGATGTACATCGCGGCGGGCAAGATGCGCCTTGAGTACGTGAGGGTCAACGACCTGGCTGAAGCCAAGAAAAAGGCCATGACCTCAAATCTCCCCGAAGACGCTCAGGCCGCAAACGACCTGGCGGCCAAGATAGACAGGTTCGAGAAGAAGATTCACGACCTGGAGCTTACCCGCAATATCTCCATACAGATGGCTCCGCAGATAAGGCTTTTGCAAAACAGCAATCAGATGATGGCGGAGAAGATACAGTCGTCGCTTGTCAACACCATACCCCTTTGGAAAAGCCAGATGGTCATGGCTCTGGGCATTCAGCACACTCAGGAGGCAATGGAAGCTCAAAGGGCTGTGACGGATCTCACAAACGAATTGCTGCGCAAAAACGCCCAGAGGCTTCATACCGCGACCGTCGAAACCGCGAAGGAATCCGAGCGCGGCATAGTCGATATCGAGACGCTTCAGATAACGAATAAGTCCCTCATCGACACGATGGACGAGGTTATAAAGATACAGAACGAGGGCCGCGAGAAGCGCAGGTCGGCCGAGGCGGAGCTTGCGAATATCGAGGCGCAGCTACGGGCTAAGCTTCTGGAAATCAACCAGTAAACGGAGGAAACGACATGAAATTCGCGGAAAACAGAAAGCTCGCATGGATAGTGCTGGTAGTCTGCGTGCTATTCTCGTTGTCCTTCTCGAGCGAGCGGGCGCTTGCAAACCTGCGCCTGCAGGTCGAGACGGTGTTCGTCTCCGGCGCGCATAACGACGGGCTTTGCATAAACAACGATCTCAAAGAAAGGGCTGAAAACGCCTATAATATCGCGAGCACGGCGTCCAATTATTCCGCTGTGGATTCAGCGCTCGTTCAGGCCGCGAGGGACGCGAGCAACGCCCTGGCCTCGGCCGAAACCATCTCCGAAAAGTACGCGGCCAACGTCGCCTGTCAAAAGGCGGTGGAGGATTTGTATACCGCCGTTGAAAATACGACCATTTCGGAAACGGACAGGAGTTTTATTCTCAACCAGTACAAGGAATTCCAGTCCCGCGCGGACACCATAAAGCGCGACCACTATAATCAGCGGGCTATGGAATATAACAGCGTGCTCGACCAGTTCCCGGCCAATCTGCTCGCGAGGCTGGCCAGAATAGATAAGCTGGAACTGTTCGATTCCTGACGGCGTTTTGCGAAGGGGTTTTAGAAAGGTGTGTTTGAGATTGAAAAGATTCCTGGCGCTTCTGACGCTGGCGGTGTTTTTGGCGTCGTCGGCTTTGGCGAGCGTCGTTCAGCCCGACGATGACTTTTATGTGCTCGACGACGCCAATGTCCTGACTCAGGCGACAAAGGCGCATATAATCTATAATAACGACAATCTGTACGAGGCGTGCGGAGCGCAGATAGTCTTCGTCACCATAGATACGTTCGGCTCCATGACGCGCGACGACTACGCCTATACGCTGTTTAACGAATGGGGGATAGGCTCCGCCGAGAGGAACAACGGCATTCTCGTGGTACTCGCCATACACGACGACGACGGGTACTTTTTGCAGGGGCCGGGACTTGAGAGGGATCTGCCCTCGGGCGACCTCGCGGAACTCGTCGATGAATACATGATGCCCTATTTTGACGAAGGGGATTACGACGAAGGATGCGTAAGCCTGTTCAACGCCCTTTTTAACAGGGTGTGTTCCATATACGACCTCGATTTGTCGCTCACCGATTATACGGGCGGCACGTCGCGCGATTCGACCTCGACAGGCTACGACGACGGATATTATTACGAGGAAAGCCATGACGACTGGGGGTATAGCTTTATAGACATTGTTATAGCGATTATAGTTGTGTTTGTCATTATATCTATAATTATGGGAGCGACGAGGCGTTCGGGATGCGGATGCCTGCCGAGCTTCCTGGGCGGCTGGATAGGCGGCTCGATGAGGCGCGGACACAGGCCCCCGCCCCCGCCCGGCCCCGGCCCCGCTCCCAGAGGGCCAAGACCCGGCGGCCCCAGGCCCGGCGGACGTTCGGGCGGAGGGTTTGGCGGCTTCGGAGGCGGAGGCTT
>JAUNBY010000124.1 GCA_030526935.1 Clostridia bacterium | reverse complement strand
CGGTTATGCCCGAGGGCTGCGCTTAAAGCACATATCGCCCATGAAAAAACGCCGTTTTTAACAGCGTTTTTTCGTTTCCTCTTTGCGAATGTTTATGGGTTAAAAGGCGGCCTCATTTGTCTGCTCTTTGCCTCTTTGAGACGATCCCTTCGTTTGTCCGGCATCAGTTCTTTCGCCTGTAAAGCTTTCTCTCAAGCGACCATATGCGCTCGGTAAACGCGCCCGGCTGCACCTGTTCCAGAGCCAGCGTCATTTCGAACATCCTCGCGTCCAGCATATCAAGCGTGTGCAGCACCTCGGCTTCCGGGAACATAGGCCTTTTGGGACTGCCGTATTCCGGAAGGTCGTGATGGGACAAAATCATGTGCTCGACCATCAACAACAGTTCGCGCCTCACGCCTAATCGCTCGCCCGCGCTTTCCAAGCGTGCTACTCCCTCAACCAGATGTCCGATAAGTTCCCCCTCTATGCTGTATTCGGAGCCTATTCCGATTTCCGAGGCTTTTATTTCGGTGAGCTTGCAAAGGTCGTGCAATATTATACCCGCCGCGAGCAGGTCGGCATCGAGCTGTTTATACACCTCGCATAATCCCCTTGCCGCCCTGAGCATAGTCGTCGTATGGTGCAAAAGCCCCGATCTCTCCGCGTGATGGAGCTTTACGGCGGCGGGATAATAGTCCAGTTTGTCGCCGCAGGCGTCGAGCCTGTCTACTACGAGCGCGCGCAATTGCGCGTCCTTTATGGCGTTCGCGCGGGCGTAAAGCTCGTCCTTCATCGACTGCGCGGGTTCCGGAGCGCAGGGCACGAGTGTGGACATATCCACCTCGTCGCGCGGTTCCGGCTCGCGAAGCTTGTCGGTTCGCAGTTGGGCGCGGTTGTTATATTCCTGCATCATGCCGCGAACTTTTACCACCTGACCTACCTTCGGCGCGGCGACGGTTCCGTCCCACATCTTGGCGTTTATTTCCGACGATTTATCGCATAGCGTCATATCCAGATATTTACTGCCGTTTGACGCGGTGCGCTGCTCCGAGGACTTTACCAGAAGAAACCCTTCGAATATCTGCCCCTTGATTACCGTTGACAATTGAGGCTGGGGACGTGACTGCATAATTAACCCTCCGTGCGCGTTTTGCGCGTTTAACATTAACCGCGCTGGTGCTATAATGTGTGCGATTGGCTTATTATAGCTCATTTTTCATCTTTTGGCAAGAGAGGTAAGCGCATGAAATATGTGATGATAATTGGCGACGGCATGGCGGATATGCCCATTGCGGAAATCGGAAATAAAACCCCGCTTGAGTATCTCGCGCCGCGAAGCTTTGCCGAAATCGCCTCCGGAAAGCTCGGAAGGCTGCGTTCCTGCCCGCCGGAGTTTTCCCCGGGAAGCGACGTCGCGTTTTTAACTCTGTTGGGAAACGACACTTCTAAAGTGTTCACGGGGCGCTCGCCGCTCGAGGCGGCGGGCATGGGCGTAAAGCTCAAAAAGGGAGAGGTATGCTTCAGGTTAAACCTTGCGGCGGTGTCTGAAGAAGGCTTTCCCGGCGGAATCATGCTTTCGCACAACGGCGGGGGCATCGAGGGCGACGAGGCGTTTGGGATAATAACCTCGCTTATAAACGACGGCGGTTTCTCGCAGGTCATGAAAAAATACGGACTTGTCGTCTATCCCACAAACACCTTCAGACACGCGGCGGTGCTCGTATGCGACGACGCGGGCTTTATACTCGCTCCCCCGCACGACATAGTGGGACGCCGCATCGAAGATTTCCTCCCGGACGGAACCATGAAACAGGCAATATTCGAGATTGAAAAGGCGTCGTTTGAATCGCTTAACCACCATCCGATAAACGAATCGCGCCGGAAGCGGGGACTTTTGCCCGCAAACTGCGCGTGGCTCTGGGGCGCGGGGACGGTATGCACTTTGGAGAACTTCGCCGATAAATACGCGGTTAAGGGGCTTGTCATATCGGCGGTACCTCTTGTAAAGGGCATCGCGCGGCTAGGCGGCCTCGACGCGCCGGATTATCCATGGGCGACGGGACTGTTGGACACCGATTACGAAAAAAAGGCGCAAACGGCCATAGAGGGACTGAAAAACGGATATGACTTCGCGTTGATACACCTGGAAGCCCCCGACGAGATGAGCCACGACGGAAGCCTCGAAAACAAACTCGAATCCATAAGGCGACTGGATGAGCGCATAGTCGGGCCGGTTCTTGACGAACTAAAGGCTTTGGGAGATCACAGGGTATTGCTCATGCCCGACCATTACACGCTTTTATCCACGAGAACCCACGACGCCACTCCCGTCCCCTTCGCCCTATACGACAGCAGGGAAGGAAAAAACGCTCAATCCAGGCCGTTCACCGAAAAAGCCTGTGAAAACGAGAAAGTGCTTGAAACGGGAGACGAACTCATGAGGCTGTTCTTTGAAAAAGGGGGTTAAGCCTCTTAAGCCTTTTGACGGGGCGCCGACGCGATAATATATGCATATGCGAATAGGGAGTTGTATCGATGAACTGGCTCGACACGGCGATAGAATTGCAGGCCATCGCGCAGACGGGGCTTGCGTATACGAAGGACAAGTACGACAAGGAGCGCTTCGAAAGACTCAGGAATATAGCCCGCGATATACTGGCGGACAAAGCCGGGCTTGACAAGGACTTGGCCTTCGAGCTTTTTTGCGGCGAAGAGGGATATCCCACGCCCAAAATTGACACGCGGGCGGCGGTCATAGAAAACGACAAGATACTTCTCGTGCGCGAAAACGACGGAAAATGGTCGCTTCCCGGCGGCTGGTGCGACGTCACGCAGACGCTTTCCCAAAATGCCGCCAAGGAGGTCAAAGAGGAAGCGGGCATGGATTGCGTGATAGAAAAGGTAGTCGCCATTCAGGATCGCGACAAGAACAATCCGCCGCGGTTTATATATCCCATATGCAAGGTGTTTTTTCTGGCGCGCGCCACGGGCGGGAGCTTCAAGCCCAATATTGAAACCACTGCGAGCGGATTTTTCGCCGTTGACGAGCTTCCGGAGCTTTCGACCGGAAAGGTGACGAAGGCTCAGATTCAGATGTGCTTCGACGCTAAAAAAGACGAAAACTGGAAAGTACTATTCGATTAGGACGTGAGAGATATGAACCAGTACCGCCGGGGACTGAAAGACGGCGTCGCCATAGGGCTTGGCTATCTTTCGGTGTCGTTCTCCTTCGGCATAAACGCCGTTGCCGGGGGGCTTTCGGTATTGCAGGCCACCATTATATCCATGACCAATCTCACAAGCGCGGGACAGTTGGCGGGGCTTGACCTGATGCTTAAACTGGCGCCCCTCGTCGAACTTGCGCTGGTGCAGCTTACAATAAACATACGCTATTCGCTGATGTCCATATCGCTCACTCAAAAGCTCGACGGCACGATGACCACGCCCCACAGGCTCGCGGTATCCTTTTTCAATACCGACGAGGTGTTCGCGGTGGCGTCCAGCCAGCCGGGCCTGCTTGGGAAAAGCTATCTTTACGGGCTTGGAACCATGCCGTATATAGGATGGGCTTCGGGAACCCTTCTTGGAGCAGTGGCGGGAAGCATATTGCCATCCGGCGTCACAAGCGCGCTTGGAATCATGATATACGCAATGTTCGTGGCTATAGTCGTACCTCCGGCTAAAAAAGTAAAGGCCGTGTGCTTCGTGAGCCTCGTTTGCGCAGCAATGTGTCTGGCATTTTACTACATACCCGCGCTGGGCGCGGTTTCAAGCGGCATGGCGATAATCATCTGCTCCGTAATAGCTGCGGGGCTGGGCGCGTGGCTATACCCGGTAAGGGAGGCGGATTGATGGATTGGGCGGATTTCTGGCCGTATCTCGCGGTCATGGCGGGCGTTACGTATATGACGCGAATGGTTCCGATGGTCTTGATAAGAAAAAAGATAAAAAGCCGTTTCATCAAGTCTTTTCTTTGCTATGTGCCATATGCCGTGCTTACGGCGATGACCGTTCCGGGCATACTGTATTCGACGGGTTCTCTCATAACCGCGTCGGCGGGCTTCGCGGTCGCCATAATACTGGCGTGGCGCGAGAAGCCGCTTCTGCTCGTGGCGTTAGCCGCGGCCGCGGCGGTGTTTCTGACTCAGTTGGCTACAGGTGGTATTTGATATGAAGGAATTGTGGAAGTTTTTAAGGCCGTATCGCCGGCAATGCGTACTCGCGCCGCTGATGAAGATGTTCGAGGCGCTGTTGGAGCTTTTTATTCCGCTGGTGGTGGCGAATATTATAGACGTCGGGATAGCAGACTCCGACGCCGCGCTCGTCTGGCGCATGGGCGCGGTGTTGGCGGGGCTTGCCGTGGCGGGGCTTATAAGCTCCATAACCGCGCAGCACTTTTCAGCGGTGGCGGCTGTGGGAGCGTCATGCGGGATAAGGCGCGAGCTCATGGGACGCATAGAAGGCTATAGCTATTCCCAGCTCGACCGCCACGGCGCGTCAACCATGATAAACCGCATGACCAACGACATAAATCAGGTGCAGACTGGCATAAACCTGACGTTGAGGCTGCTTCTGCGCTCGCCTTTCATAGTCTTCGGCGCCATGATAATGGCGTTCACCGTCGATTCGCGCGCCGCCCTGATTTTCGCCGTGGCGATACCGCTGTTGGCGATAATCGTATTCGCCGTGACCATATACACCATTCCGCTTTACAAAAAGGCGCAGGCGGCTCTCGACAGGGTGCTTGGAATAACCAGACAGAATGTGACGGGCATAAGGGTCGTGCGCGCGTTTAATATGCAGGAAAATCAGGTCGAGCGCTTCGACAACGAAAACCGGGCGCTCAACGACATGCAGCGCTTTGTGGGAAAGCTGTCGGCTCTTATGAATCCGCTCACATATCTCATAGTTGACGCGGCGCTTATCGCCATAGTCTGGGTCGGAGCAAAGCGCGTTTACGCGGGCGTCATAACCGCCGGGGCAGTGGTGGCGCTTGTGAGCTATATGTCGCAGATACTGGTGGAACTTGTAAAGCTCGCCAACCTCATAATCACCATGACCAAGTCCCTCGCCTGCTTCTCGCGCGTGAGCGATATGCTCAACAGCGAAGTCGTAGCTTCTAAGGACGGCGTTAAACAGGGCGCGGCCGACTGCAAATACGCAATTGAGTTCAGGGACGTTTCAGTCAGATACGAGCGGGCTTCGGCAGATACCCTGACCGGCATATCCTTCTCGGTTGATAAGGGCGCGACGGTTGGAATTATAGGCTCGACCGGCTCCGGCAAGACCTCCCTTGTAAACCTCATACCCGGCTTTTATGCGCCCCATGAGGGAAGCGTGCTCGTAAACGGCGTCGATACGCGCGACTGGGATCAGAATTCTCTCAGGGACAATATCGGCGTAGTTCCCCAAAAGGCCGTGCTCTTTACCGGGACGGTTCGGGAGAATATGCTCTGGGGAAAGGAAAGCGCGACGGACGATGAAATCATAGAGGCGCTGAAAACTGGACAGGCGTGGGAGTTCGTAAAGGACAAGCCCGGAGCGTTGGACGCCGCGATAGGCTATCAGGGTCAAAACCTGTCCGGCGGTCAGAGGCAGCGCCTTGCGATCGCCCGCGCGCTCGTGAGAAAGCCTGAAATACTCATACTCGACGACAGCGCCTCGGCTCTCGACCTCGCGACCGACGCGAGACTGCGAAAAGCCATAGCGTCGCTCAGCGGCGTCACCACCGTCATAGTCTCTCAGCGCTGCGCGAGCGTTCTGTCAGCCGATTTGATAGTCGTTCTCGACCAGGGCGAAATGGCGGGGCTTGGAACTCACGGAGAACTTATGGAAACCTGCGGGGTTTATCGCGAGATATACTATTCGCAGTTTCCGAAGGAGGCGGCAAAATGACGGGCATGGCGGTTCTCAAAAAGGTCATGTCGAGAATGGCGGGCTACAAGGTTCAGATAACGCTGTCGATACTGCTCGCCGTCGTTACCGTTGGCCTAACGCTTTTGATACCCGTGCTACTCGGAAGGGCGATAGATTTGATAATCGGGGCGGGCGACGTCGATTTCGAGGGCATAGTAGTAAACCTGACGTTCGCGGCTGTCGCGGCGATACTCAACGTCATTGGATTGTGGGTCATGAACGTCGTCAACAACAGGCTGTCCTACGATCTGGTAAAGGATATACGCGCCCAGTCGATAAGAAAGATACAGCGTCTGCCGCTGGGCTATATCGACACGCATCCGGCGGGGGATATAGTAAGCCGAGTCATATCCGACGCGGACCGCTTCATGGAGGGTCTGCTTCTGGGAATGGCGCAGCTTTTCACCGGTATAACCGCAATAATCGGGACGCTCGCGATAATGCTTGCGATAAACGCGAGAATAGCCCTGGTGGTTCTTCTCGTGACGCCCCTGTCCCTCATCGTCGCGGCTTACGTAGCCAAAAATACCTACGACATGTTCACCGTCGAATCGCGGATTCGCGCGGAACAGACGGGGCTTATAGACGAGACGATAAACGGCCAGAAGGTTGTCGTGGCATTCGGGCGCGAGGAATACGTAAAGGAGCGCTTCGACGAGATAAACCGCCGCCTCGAGAAATGCTCAATACGGGCGATATTCTTTTCTTCCATCACAAACCCGTCCACCCGCTTTGTAAACGCCATAGTCTACGCCTCCGTAGCCGTATTAGGGGCTTTGTCCGTCATAGGCGGAGGGCTTAGCGTAGGCATGCTCACCTGCTTTTTAAGCTACGCCAACCAGTACACCAAGCCCTTTAACGAGATAAGCGGCGTAATCGCGCAGATACAAAACGCGCTTGCTTGCGCGGGCCGCATATTCGAGTTTCTGGAGGCGGAGGAGGAAGTTCCCGACGGCGTTGGAGCGGTTTCTATCGACGATTGCCGGGGCGACGTGGATATAAAGGACGTATCGTTTGGGTATGAGCCGGGGAAAGCTCTTATAAAGGACATGAACCTGCATATAAAAAGCGGCATGAGGGCCGCCATAGTAGGCCCCACGGGATGCGGCAAGACGACGCTTATAAACCTGCTGATGCGCTTTTACGACGTGAACGGCGGGAGCATATCGGTGGACGGCAAATGTATTCGCGAAATAACCCGCCAAAGCCTGCGCCGCAATTACGGCATGGTGCTTCAGGACACCTGGATAATGCCCGGAACCATACGCGAGAACGTCGCCTTTGGAAAGCCCGACGCGACGGATGAGGAGATAATCGCGGCGTGTAAGGCGTCTCACGCGCACTCGTTCATAACGAGGCTTCCCAACGGATACGACACCGTCATGGACGAACAGGCTCAGGCGCTTTCTCAGGGCGAGAGGCAGCTTTTGTGCATAGCCCGCGTAATGCTCGACACGCCGCCCATGCTCATACTGGACGAGGCCACTTCGTCTATCGACACCAGAACCGAATTGAAGATACAGGATTCATTCGCGAAGATGATGAAGGGCAGGACGAGTTTCATCGTCGCTCACAGATTGTCCACCATACGCGAGGCGGACGTCATAATCGTCATGCGCGACGGGGATATAGTCGAGCAGGGCACGCACGACGAGCTTATGGAAAGAAAAGGTTTTTACTACGAATTGTTTATGAGCCAGTTCGCTCAATCGGAGGTGTGATGAATGCAAAAGTATACCGTTGGAGGGATGACCTGCGCCGCGTGTTCGGCGAATGTGGAGAGGGCCGTAAGGAAGGTCGAAGGGGTTAAGAGCGTAAGCGTCAACCTGCTGGCCGGAAGCATGCAAGTTGAGGGCGACGCGGTTGCGTCAAAGGTCGTGGAGGCGGTCGTCAAGGCCGGATATACCGCGTCAGTTGCTGGCGGCAAGCCCCAAAAAGAGACGCCGAAGAACGACGAAACGCTGAGCATGAAAAAGCGCCTCGTATCCTCGATAATAATACTCGTCGTACTCATGTACATATCTATGGGACACATGACAGGCCTGCCCCTGCCGTCGTTCATGCACGGAAGCGGCAATCAGATAACCTTCGCCTTCACTCAACTGATTCTGGCGTTAGCGGTGGCTCTTATAAATCACGCCTTTTTCACGAGGGGATTTAAGGCTCTTGTGCATTTAAGCCCCAATATGGATTCCCTGATAGCGGTGGGCTCGGCCTCGGCGTATATATACGGCATAGCCGCGATATACGCCATAGGCTACGGTTACGGGCACGGCATACCGGAACTTGTCGATAAATACTCGTCGCAGCTATATTTCGAGTCGGGCGCTATGATACTCACGCTGATAACTATAGGCAAATATCTT
>JAUNBY010000123.1 GCA_030526935.1 Clostridia bacterium | reverse complement strand
TGGCCGTCGCAGCGGCGTCAACGGCGGGGATATTGGTCATAAAAAAGAGGAACAGACAATGATGTGGCAAGCCGAAAAACTCGATAATCTGATGAAGCGGGGACATGCGCGCATACTCGCTTTCGAATCTTCGTGCGACGAAACCGCCACCGCCATAGTCGAAGACGGGCGAAGGACCATAGCGCAGGGAATTGCCTCGCAAATAGACATGCACGCGCTTTACGGCGGTGTAGTCCCCGAGATAGCGTCCAGAATGCACGTCGAAGCGCTTTGTCCGCTGCTGGACGAGGTTTTAAGGCAAGGATCTCTCACTCTTGACGATATAGACGCGGTCGCCGTGACCAACGGCCCCGGTCTCGTGGGCGCGCTCTTGACGGGCGTGGCGTTCGCCAAGGGTCTCGCGTGGGCAAAGGGTCTTCCCCTCATAGCCGTCAACCACATAGAGGGACACGTAAGCGCCAATTACATAGCTCACCCGGAATTGGAACCTCCCTTCATATGCCTCGTCGCGTCCGGAGGCCACAGCCACATCGTCAAGGTCGCCGATTACGGGCATTACGAGGTTTTAGGGCACACCACCGACGACGCGGCGGGCGAGGCGTTTGACAAGGTGGCGAGGGTGCTCTCTATCCCCTATCCGGGCGGCCCCCTGTTGGACAGGCTCGCCGAGACCGGGGACGACCGGGCGTATACCTTCCCGTCGGTACACACCCCCGGAAGATACGATTTTTCGTTCTCCGGGCTTAAAACTCACGTCATAAACCTCGCGCACAACATGGCCTCGCGCGGTGAGAGCATGGTTCCCGCCGACTTTGCCGCCTCATTTCGCCGCGCGGTCGTAGCGTCATTAGTGGAGAAAAGCGTGCTCGCGACGGTCGAAAGCGGACTTGATACGCTCTGCCTCGCGGGAGGCGTGGCGTCGAACCTGCTGTTGAGGCGCGAAATCTCCGCCGCCTGCGAAAAGGCCGGCATAAGGGCGTTTATGCCGCAGCCACTGTTGTGTACCGACAACGCGCAGATGATAGGCTCCGCCGCGTTTTATAACCTGATGAGCGGAAGAGGCGCAAACCTCTCTCTCAACGCCCAACCCGCGGCGGACATGTGCGAATGGTGAACAAACGGGAAACAACCGGTGAAATGAAGTTGTTCTTTCTTGACAGGCGAAGCGTCTTGACGTATACTACAGTGAATCAAATTAAAGGAGTTGAATTATGAGCGAATATGTGATAATCACCGATTCTTCCTGCGATCTTCCGGCCAGCATGGCCGATGAAATGGAGCTTACGGTCGTGCCGCTTACGGTCACGATGGAAGAAAAAAGCAACTATAACTATCTCGACTGGCGCGAAATGCAGCCAAAGGTGTTTTACGATAAGCTCAGAAACGGCGTGATGGCCAAGACTGCGGCGCCCAGCATAGGCGCTTTTGAGACTGCGGCCGAGGAACACCTTAAAAACGGAACGGACGTGCTGTTTCTGTGCTTCTCGTCGGGATTGAGCGCGACGTATCAAAGCGCCTTGAGCGCCGTAGAGGATCTGGTAAAAAAATACCCCGAGCGCAAAATAATCGCCGTGGATACGCTGTGCGCGTCTCTTGGCGAGGGCCTTATACTGCATCTCGCGGTTAAGAAAAAGCGCGAGGGTCTTTCCATCGAACAGCTTCGCGACTACGTAGAGGAAATAAGGCTGTCCATATGCCACTGGTACACCGTGGACGATTTGCACTTCCTCAAGCGCGGCGGGCGTGTATCCGCGACGGTTGAGATAATCGGAAGTCTGCTGGGAGTAAAGCCCGTAATGCATATGGACGACGAGGGAAAACTCGTCAACGTCGAGATCGCCAGAGGCCGCAAAGGTTCCATCAAAAAGCTCAAGGACAAGATGGCTGAGCTCGCGGTTGACCCCGCCTCCCAGACGGTGTTCATAAGCCACGGCGACTGCGAGGACGAAGCCAACATCCTCGCCGACATGATAAAGGCGCAACTGGGCGTCAAGGAAGTCGTCGTCAACATGATAGGCCCCGTCATAGGAGCGCACAGCGGCCCCGGTACCATAGCGCTGTTCTTCGTGGGAAGCAAGAGGTAAGCTTACGAAATGCGCCGCGTTTTTCATAAAGCCATCGGCTGGTTGGAAAAACGCGGCGTTTTTAATATCACCGAATCGAGGGTATCATCATGAAGAAAAATCTGTTATTCAACGCCATCGCCAAATTTGCGGCCGGGTTTTTTCTTATTTCCGCCTTGCTTTTCATCCCCGCCGGTACGCTTTCTTATCAAAACGCCTGGCTTTTAATGGGGCTTTTGTTCATACCGATGCTCGCGGTGGGCGCTATACTCTACGTAAAAGCCCCCGGGCTTTTGGAAAAACGCCTGAACAACGCGGAAAACGAGAAGGAGCAACGCGCGGTAATAGCGCTGTCGGCGCTGATGTTCGTAATCGGCTTTATAATCGCGGGACTTGATTTCAGATTCAGTCTTTCGCGTGTCCCCGATTGGCTCGTTTTCGCCGCGTCCCTGGCGCTTCTCGCCGGATATGGACTGTTCTGTCAGGTCATGCGCCAAAATGCCTTCCTGTCAAGAACCGTCGAGATACAGGAAAACCAGACAGTCGTCGATACCGGGCTTTACGCCGTCGTAAGACATCCTATGTACATGGCGACGATAATCATCTACTGGGCAATGCCCTTCATACTCGGCTCGCTTTACGCCTTCATCGTGTTTTTACCATATCCGCTCATTCTCGCAAAGCGCGTAAAAAACGAAGAAGAAGTGCTGGAAAGGGGATTGGCGGGGTACGGCGAATATAAAAATCGCGTCAAGTACAGGATTATTCCGTTTATATGGTGAAGAAAGCCGCGCCGAGTATTGGCCATTGACGTATAATTTGCGTAAAATAAGATTGTGAGGTCTGCACAATGAAGGATGTTCTGGCTGTTATAACGCAATACCGGCAGGAGCGTAATTGGACGGAGTATCAGCCAGCCGAGCGGTCGGGCTTGCCTCAATCAACGATTTCATCCTGGTATCGAAAAAACATGGTGCCAACGATCCCCTCGCTTGAAAAGATCTGTTTCGCTTTTGGCATCACACTTTCACAGCTTTTCGCGCAGGGGGAATCCACCGTCTCTCTGACCGAAACGCAGCAGGAGCTATTGAGGCGCTGGTCAAGGCTGAATGTTGAGCAGCAGAATATTATATTCGCTCTCATATATAAAATGTGAGTCCATCAATTCACAAAAGCCGGCCATAACAAGCGTTACGGCCGGCTTCACAATATGCAATCCCATTAAATCCCCAGCTTTTCAACCCATTCTGCCAGCGACTTTTTATCGGCTCGGTTTATGAGCTTTCCGGGTTTCCAGATGGTTTCCTTCGAACAGGAGGGGCGAAGGTGTTCCTCGGTTTTTCCAAGTCCGCTTCCTCCGGAGGTGGCGAAGGGGATGACGGTCTTTCCTGAAAAGTCATAGCTCTCGAGGAAGGTATTTATAATGGTGGGTGCGACGTACCACCAAATCGGGAAGCCCACGAAAACCACGTCGTAGTCGCTCATATTGTCGAGCTTTCCGGCTATCGCGGGGCGGAAGGACATGTCCTTCATCTCTATCGTGCTGCGGCTTTTCTTATCCGTCCAGTCAAGATCCACCTGAGTATAAGGTTTTTCGGGTTTTATCTCGTACAGATCGGCGTTCGCGGCTTGAGCGAGCATATTAGCCGCCGCGCGCGTAACTCCGCTGCATGAGAAATAGGCTACCAGCGTCTTTTTTGCGTTCATGATGATTAACCTCCCGTCAGATTATATAGCGCCCATTATCCTGTGCGGAACGTACAATTCCTCGAGGTACGAAACGTCTTCGTCCGCGAGCTTCACGCCGACCGCTCCCGCCGCGTCATCGAAGTATCCGGCTTTCGTGGCGCCGATTATGGGAGACGCTACTCCTTTGTGGAACTGCCACGCCAGGGATGTCTGCGTCATTGTAATGCCGTATTTTTCGCTTATCTCGTGTACTCTCTTTACTATCTCGTAATCCTGCTGCTGCGTCGAGTCGTATTTGGAGTGAGCGACTTTGTCGGTTTGGCTTCTCATGGTGTCGGCCTTCCACTCGAGCCTCGACAGGCGTCCCGCCGCGAGCGGACTATACGGCGTAAGCGAAACGTTCATCTGCCTGCATATAGGTATCATTTCGCGCTCGTCCTCGCGGTAGAGCAAGTTATAGTGATTCTGCATCGATACGAATTTCGTCCAGCCGTTTTTCTCCGCCGCGAGCTGCATATTGTAGAACTGATAGCCGTACATGGCCGAAGCGCCAATTGCCCTCACCTTGCCCGCGCGAACGAGGCCGTCCAGCGCCTGCATGGTCTGTTCCACCGGCGTTTCATAATCGAAACGGTGGATTATATACAAATCGACATAATCCGTCTCCAGGCGCTTCAGGGACATGTCGATTTCACGTTGTATGGCCTTCGCGGACAGATGCCCTTCGTTAAAATACACCTTCGTCGCGATTACGACCTTATCGCGGCTTACGTGTTTCTTAAGCGCGCGGGCGAGGTATTGCTCGCTCGTACCCGCCGAGTAGGTATTGGCGGTATCGAAAAAGTTTATGCCCAAATCCAGAGCATGGGCTACTATGGCTTCGGTCTGATCCGGGTCGAGCGTCCAGGCGTGCATTTTGCTCGCCGGGTCGCCAAAGCTCATACACCCTACGCATAAACGCGACACGCGAAGGTCGGATTCTCCCAGCTTCACGTATTCCATCTTATCCCTCCAATCGCCGTCTCTATAGATTAACCCTGTAATGATATTACTACTTATAGCTTACTCCAAGTCAATAGGTAAAATTAAAATTAACACAAGAAAGGGCGCAATGATCCCATACAATAAGGCTGTACTCGTATGTGGAACGCATTATCGTATTATCACATCCCTGAGTCTATCCGCGGTAATCCACGGGCGTTTGCGATGCAGCATACGATGACAATTCGAACAAACGAGACGTATGTCATCGATATTCGTCCGCCCATCATCACCCAATTCAGAAACGGGTATAATATGGTGAGCCTCGATAAAGCCATCGCCGATTGAACCATATTTTTCAGAAAAGCAAAACCCACAGACCTCACAGAAGAGTTTTCCATTATTCTCCATGAATCTTCTCTTTGCCAGATTTACAACAAGTCTATTGCGTTCGTACTTTGCGTGTTTTTTGTATACTGACCTGCCTTCAGGAAAAGACAGCTCGTCACATTCCTCCACAAACACATCGTCGATTGTCCTGTTTGAAAGATCCGTTTCGTCTTTGGGGAAGCAATTGACAGCATATACGAAATCCTCCATGGTTTCCTCGATGCTGATATACTCTTCTGTCTGATCCGGTATTCTCCGCGTCGACAATCCACTCTCTCTTGCTTCACGTCGTTTTTGTTCATAATATTCATTCGCATATTTGAATATATGCTTGAATACATCCTGAACCTGTCTTCCATATGATAATTGTACGCAATCACTGCTTTGAACGTTCATTAAACGCGCATTATATCGATTGCCGTCTATGAGCAGTTCAACGTCGCGGTTTTGCGGATCGTCGTTGAAGACATTGCTAAGGAGGTAGTCTTTGGCTTGTCTATTGAGCGTAATTTCACCATCAAAAACCGAATAGTTGACAGAGTCTTTCTTGTATAAAAACACAAAATCACTTCCATTCAATTAGTATGTTCACCACATCAATGTTCTTACCGGTTCAGGTCTTCTTCGCGTTTTTAACTATCGTGGTAATATTCTCCCCGTTCTTCCAAACGTATCTGACGTCGTCCATCAGCTTCTTCGTCATGAATATGCCAAGCCCTCCTATCGAGCGCTCCTCAGCGGACAGCGTGATATCCGGGTCGGGCTTTCCAAGCGGATTATAGGGCGCGCCGTGATCCTGGAAGGATACCTCTATGGCGCCATTCGCGCAAAGCCGGCAGCAAATCGTCACTTCGCCGCCGCCGTTGGGATAGGCGTAGTGCGCTACGTTGACGAACAGTTCTTCCGCGGCTATGGCGACTTTCTGCCTGTCCCCGGCGCTGAATCCGCCCCGTTCCATCATGGAATCGACAAACTCCAAAACCTTATCCAGATTGGCGTCGTCCGCCGCGACGGTCATGATATTCTGCGGCTTTTCCCTGATTTGCAGGCAGACCATCGTTATATCGTCAAACTGCGGGGCATCGCCCGCGAATTCATCTATATCCGCCTTAACTATTGGCAACAGGCTCATAGGTCCGGCGTCGCGGTTGGCGTTGAGCACTTTTTGAAGCCTCGGTTCGCCGTAGAGTTCCAGACGCGAGTTGGTCGCCTCCGTCACGCCGTCGGTGTACAGATAAAGCATCTCTCCCGGCATGAGTTCGGTCTCGTTGATTTTATAGCGTATGCCCTCCATGCCCGCCAGCACGAAGCCGGGGCGCGAGTGCAGGTATTCGTATTGCCCGCCCGCGCGCATTATGAGAGGCGGGTTGTGTCCGGCGTTGGCGTATATCAGTTTACCGGTGGATATGGTATATATGCCCATCCAGCAGGTGACGAACATGCCCGCTTCGTTGTTTTCGCAAAGCTGCGCGTTTACGGTCGTGAACGTGTCGTTCGGCGCGTTTCCGGCCTGAGAGTTGTTCTTGATGAGCGTCTTGGCTATGACCATGAAAAGCGCCGCCGGAACGCCCTTTCCGGATACGTCGGCTATGACTATGGCGAGGTGATCGTCGTCCACGAGGAAGAAATCGTAGAAGTCGCCTCCGACCTCCTTGGCGGGGGTCATGGTGGCGTATATGTCAAACTCCTTTCTATCCGGGAACGCGGGGAATATGCACGGGAGCATGCTCGCCTGAATCTGCCTGGCGACGTCAAGCTCCGCGCCGATGCGCTCCTTTTCAGCCGTTACCGCTGTAAGATTTCGTATGTAGTCGTTCAGTTGTACGGTCATATTGTTGAACGAATCCGCGAGGGTCTCTATCTCGTCGCCGGTTCTTATGTCGATGTGATGCGTCAGATCCCCGCCGCTTATCAGGCCGACGCTTTGCGTAAGGCGGTTGAGGGGCTGCGTGATCGCCCGCGCGCGCCGCATTCCAACCATCACGACGCAGGCCGCCGTCACAAGCGACACCACTATGACGATTATTATCGATATGACGATGCTCGTATCCACGCTCTGCATGGCGTTTTCAGACATCGCGCCTATCCGCTCGCTCGTCTGGCGCGCGAGCGTGAGCGCCTCATCGACATCGACCGTTATAACGAGCGTCCAATTGGCGCTTTCTATGGGATACCACGCCATGTACACGTCGCGCCCCTGATACGAAACCATTTCCACGCCGTGACCGCCGCTGGTCATATTCAGATCGGCAAGCTGCGTCGATGATCCCGCGACGTCGGGACGGACAAAGCCCGTTCCATCCTCGCTCAACTGGACATCCTCGCCTATCACCATCTCGCCCGTGGCGTTCAAAACGAACGCCTGTCCCGTCGTTCCGAGGTCCGCGGTGAGTATGAGCTGGTCTATCTCGTCGATCAGCACGCCTATGCCAACCGCGCCCAGCGTTTCCCCGCCTTCGCCGTAAAACGGCGCCGAGCAGACGACTCCAAGGCCGCGTCCGCGCGCGTCAACCGTTATGTCGGTAAAGCCCGCGCCGCCGCGCTGTTGCGCCTGAATGAACCAGGCTCTGGTCGATGGGTCGTAATCGTAATCCTCGGCGGTTCTTAGTCCGCTGTCCGCGTCGCATACGACGTGAAGCCCGTCGTTAAAGGATATGTAGCAGGTCAGAACCGATTCTTCCACGGCAAGCATCTGCCTCATGAAGTCGCCCGCGTTGGCCGCCAGCCGCGCCCTTTGTTCAACCTGTTCGACGGGCACACTTCGGGGCTTCGCGTAGTGAAGCGTCACCGTTCCGGCGTCCTCGTCGCGCGCCTGCTCGATTTGCATGGGAGAATATGCCTCGGGGTTTGAGAAGATGGAGGTCGCGATATTCGCCAGCATAGTCGCGTGCTCTGCTATACCCCCGAGTTTTTCATCCGCCAGTTGCCCGAGATACGAGGATATGGTGAGCATTCTTGAAACCGTCTCCTGCTCAAGCGCTATCGCGCTGTCCTCGGAGGCGGTTTCGCCCAGTCGCTGGTCAGTTTCGAGTATCTGACGCCGCATGACGCTTATGTTTATAATCGTAGCGCATCCAAGCACAATCCGCGCTATGATTGCCACGGCGAAAACCGTCATAGTTATTTTTCGACGGATCGAATTTTTTTCTTTCATCGATAACCCCTCCC
>JAUNBY010000122.1 GCA_030526935.1 Clostridia bacterium | reverse complement strand
GGACACAGCCTCGAACGCGAGATATGCTATCTCGCGGCGCACTCGTTTTTTCACCTTTTCGGCTACGACCATATGACGGATGAGGACAAGCGCGTAATGCGCGAAAAGGAAAAGCTTGTGATGAAGGCGATGAATCTGGAAGGAGAGTTTATGACGAACGATCAACTGTTTGAAAGGGCTTGTAAGGCGCTTGAAAAAGCCTATGTCCCCTATTCGGGTTTCAGGGTTGGGGCTTGCCTTCTAGACGCGGACGGAAACGCTTTTGACGGATGCAACTTCGAGAACGCCTCATACGGCGCGGCGATATGCGCCGAGAGGTGCGCGGTATCAAACGCCATAATATCGGGTTCAAGGCGCTTCGTCGCCATCGCCGTCGCGGGTGAGGAGGTAGACGCGTGGCCCTGCGGCATATGCCGACAGGTTCTGAGCGAATTTTCGCAGGACATGATCGTGATATGCGGAAACGCCTGCTCGAGAGAATACGCGGTTAAAAAGCTCGCCGAGCTGTTGCCGATGAACTTCGGCCCCGCACAGCTTGGGAAAAACGGGTAATTAAGAAAACGCAATTGCCGCGCAGAATATGGAGGATATGACAGTGGGAGAGTTCCATTCGGGGTTCATAGCGATACTCGGAAGGCCCAACGTGGGCAAGTCGAGCATTATGAACGCCTTTGTAGGAGAAAAGGTCGCAATCGTCTCAAATCGCCCGCAGACCACGCGCAGCCGTATAATGGGCGTGGCGACGCGCGAAGACTGCCAGATAGTCTTCGTCGATACTCCGGGGCTTCATAAGCCGCGCACGAAGTTGGGGGAATACATGGTCAAAAGCGCTAACGACGCCAAGGAAGGCGTAGACGCGGTGCTCGTCGTCGTAGACGCTCAGCGAATAGGCGATACCGACCGCGCGATAATCGACGACGTGTCGAAGATGAAATGCCCGCGCTTTTTGGCGGTGAACAAGATAGACATAGTGACCCCCGAAAAGCTGATGCCGCAGTTGCAGACGATAAACGACGTCGATTTCGATCAGATAGTCTCGGTATCGGCCACGCGCGGAGACAATATGGACGAGCTTTTCGGCATGATAAAAGGCGCTATGCCTCAAGGCCCCAAGTATTTCCCCGACGATATGATAACCGACCAGCCCGAGAGGGTCGTGTGCGCCGAGATCATACGCGAAAAAGCCCTCAACAATCTGCGCGAGGAGATACCGCACGGCGTAGGAATAGAGATAATGGCCTTTAAGAAGAAAAGCGACTCGCTTACGGAGATAGACGCGGATATATACTGCGAAAGAGCTTCGCACAAATCTATAATCATCGGCAAAAAGGGCGAGATGCTGAGAATAATTGGCTCTCAGGCGCGTTTCGACATAGAAAGGCTTTTAGGCGTCAAGGTAATGCTCCGGCTCTGGGTAAAGGTCAGGGAGGACTGGCGCAACCGCCCCGGCGACTTGAAGACGCTGGGGTACGAAAACTAGCGTGTTCACAACAAAGGCCATCGTGGTCGATTATACCAATTACCGCGATTACGACAGGATGGTAACGCTTATATCCCCGGAAATGGGCGTCATAAACGCCGTCGCCCGGGGCTGCCGCCGCCCGAAATCGCAGCTTTTGAACGCCACCGAGCGCTTCACCGTAGGCGAGTTTGTCATTTTTGAAAACAAAGAGCGCCTGTCGATCGCTCAATGCGCCATATCGGAAAGCTTTTACCCTCTCAGAACCGACTGGGACAGGCTGGCGGCGGGCTGTTATTACATACACGCGCTAAACCAGTTCTCCGTCGCAGGCCAGCCCTGCCAGGAAGTCTTCGAGCTTACGTTGAAGGCGCTTGCCTTTTTAAGCTATTCGTCGCTTCCGCCGGCGTTGGTGACGCTCGGGTTCGAGCTTCACATGATGACTGAACTGGGTATGCGCCCGCTCGCGGACAGGTGCGCTATATGCTCGCGCGAATTTACGCGGGAAAACGGGCGCTTCGACGAAAGGCTCGGAGGAGCGGTGTGCCTGAACTGCCCCTGCATGGGGCATAGCCTGTCACACGGCGCGCGGCGCATACTGATGAAGGTTCCCGTGACGAAGTTCGAGGCTATAGAGCTTTTGCAAAATCGCGAAGAATGGCTTGAAGCCGCGGGGCACTCGCGCAGGTTTGTGGAATACAGGCTCGATCAGCCGCCCAAAATCTGGCCTAAAATAGATCGGGAGAGATGAACGCATGGCGGACAGAGAATTTATCGTACAGTGCAGCAATGACTTGAGACCCGAGCATTGCATAAACAGAGAGCTTAGCTGGCTCGAGTTCAATCAGCGCGTGCTCGAGGAGGCGCTGTCGCCCGACAATCCTCCCTTCGAGCGAATGAAGTTCCTTTCCATAGTTTCGAGCAATCTCGATGAATTCTTCATGATACGCGTCGCGAGCCTCTGGGATCAGATAGACGCTGGCTATAATCAGCCCGACGTCGCCGGAATGACGCCGCGCCAGCAGGTGAGCGTCATAACCGCCCGCGTTCGCGTTATGATGGAGAGGATGTACGAGGCGCTTAGAAAGGGGATTATGCCGTCGCTTGAAACGGCGGGGGTGTCGATTAAGTCGAGAAAGACCATAACACCAGAACAGCTCGAATACGCCGACAAGTACTTCGACGAGCAGATATACCCCGTGCTTACGCCTATGGCGGTCGATTCGAGGCGGCCGTTCCCGCTTATACTCAACAGAAGCTTGAACCTTGGCCTGTTGATCGACGAAGGCGACTCAGAGCCTCCGTCGTTTGCGACGGTTCAGGTGCCGGGCGGACTTCCGCGCCTGGTGAGGCTTCCGGATAAGGGAACGGTAAGTTTCGCCATGCTCGAACAGATAATATCGCGCAATATCGGAAAGCTCTTTCCGGGGCGCGACGTTTTGTGCTGTCACGCCTATCGCATAACGAGAAACGCCGATCTCACGATAGACGAGGACGACGCCGATGACCTTCTCAAAGAGGTCGAAAAGCGCCTGCGCCAGAGGCGATGGGGCTTCGCGGTGAGGCTTGAGATAGACTATCGCGCGGATACGCGCCTTGTAAAGATACTGGAGGACGCCCTGGAACTCGAGGGCGGCGACGCCTATCCCATACACGGCCCCATAAACCTCGACTTTTTGATGAAGCAGCTTTACAACCTCGAAGGCTACGACCATTACAAATACCCGCCCTATACGCCCAGGCAGCTTGTATTGGGCGAGGGCGAGAGCATGTTCGACAGGATTCGCGCGGGAGACCTCATGCTCTATCACCCCTACGACAGCTTCGACCCGGTGATACGCTTTGTCAGGCAGGCGGCGAGGGATCCAAAGGTTCTGGCGATAAAGCAGACGCTATACCGTGTCAGCGGCGAATCCCCGATAATCGCCGCGCTAGCCGAAGCCGCCGACGCGGGCAAGCAGGTGACGGTGCTTTTGGAATTGAAGGCGCGCTTTGACGAGGAAAACAACATACACTGGGGACGCCGCCTCGAACGCGCCGGAGCGCACGTCATATACGGCATGGCGGGGCTTAAGACGCACTCGAAGATAACGCTTGTCGTCAGAGCCGAGGACGACGGCATACGCCGCTACGTTCACCTGGCGACCGGGAATTACAACGACGTGACCGCCAGGACGTATACCGACCACGGGCTTTTTACCTGCGATCCGAAATTCGGAGCCGACGCCTCGGCGTTTTTCAACATGCTCACGGGCTTCTCGAAATTGCCGCCGCTTGAAAAACTTGTCAGCGCGCCAAGGGACATGCGCGAGAAGTTCTACATGCTCATTGAGCGAGAGACGCAGTTCGCGATGGCGGGAAAGCGCGCCGAGATATTCGCCAAGATGAATTCCCTCGTAGACGAGGGCATAATCGCGGCGCTGTACCGCGCGTCGACCGCCGGTGTCGGCATAAAGCTTATAGTGCGGGGGATATGCTGCCTCAGACCGGGTCTTCCCGGAATAAGCGAAAACATTCAGGTGCGCTCGATAGTCGGGCGCTTCCTCGAACACAGCCGCATATTCATGTTCCACAACGACGGCATACCCGAGGTATATATGTCAAGCGCCGACTGGATGCCGCGAAACCTCAACCGAAGGGTGGAACTGTTGTTCCCCATAGAGGATCAGGCCAATAAAAAGCGCGCAGCGGAGCTTTTGCGGCTTCAGTGGCGCGACAACGTAAAATCGTCCACGCTTGGCCGCGACGGGCATTATTCCCGCGCGGGCAAGCCCGATGAAAAGAGGATAAACTCGCAAGAAGCGCTTATGGAGATGTACCATGAATCATAACGATGAATCCTACGCGACTATATTGCTCGCGAGCAACATACGTCCCGACCGCGAGGAACTGGCCGAGCCTTTGACGGCGTTGGAATGGCATAGTCTGAGGTCACGCCTGAGAAAGCGTTCCATGCGCATGTCCGACCTCATAGGCATGGATATGTCGGCTTTGGCGATGCGATTGGAACTTACGCAGGACGAAGCGTATCGCGCGTTTCTGCTGTTGAGCAGAACGCTCCCCATGTCGATATGCCTTGAAAAACTCGCCATGCGGGGCATAGACATAGTTACCTACTCTCAACAGGACTACCCGCATCTTCTCAGAAAGCGGCTTGGAGACAGCGCGCCGCCGATGCTGTATTACAGCGGAAGACCCGAGATATTCAAACAGGACGCCATAGCCATATTGGGAACCCGGCGCGTCAAAGGGGAAATCCGCGACAGGATCGTCTCTTTGATCGATATGGCGATTAAGGCCGGGTATACCATAGTGATCGACGCCACGCCTGATATGTCCGGATTGGTGCAAAGCGAGGTCACGGCTCGTCACGGAAGATATATAGAGGTGCTTCCGGGAGAACTTGGAAATCGAATAGAGATTCCGGATATAACCGCCGCCATCGCATGCGGATACGCGAATATCGTCTCCATGGAGCATCCCGACAAGCCTAATTCGCTCGAATCGGCACAGGCTCGCAATAAAATGATTTACGCACTGGTTCAGGCGGCCTTTATATTTGGCGCTGAGAATAATCGCGGCGCAGTATGGCACGGGGCGAATGAAAACCTGAAAAAGCGATGGTGTCAACGCTTCTACGTCTGGGAAAATCCTGCGCACGAGGGAAATATGACCCTCATACGGCGCGGCGCTACGCCGTTTAAGGACATAACCCCTGAATTGTTCAGCCAGATGCGCTCGCTGTGGGCGGCAGACGCCTCCGAACAGATGTCGATGTTCGACAACGAAACTCCGCTATAGGAATGTGCGCCTGGCGGCAGTTCTCCCTTACGCCGGCCTTGCAGACAGTTCGCAAGTTCTGTTAATTCACGTGTCGCGCGGCAGCTTGCGAATTGATACCAATCCCCGGAAAATAACGGAGGTGTAAGGGAGCGCTCCCCATTTGTCAACTTTTGCATTGAAGCGTCACAATGCTCCGGCGCTGATACTCAAAAAACGTGCTCAACACACATCAAATTTTTGTCATATTTGCGAATGCTCCATGTCACATCCCTCGCTGTCGCGCTTAGTTTCTACGTGCGGTGAGTAAGCGGCAAAGACGGAGCGCTTAAATATCCACTTACGCCCGCGTAAATAAATAGATAAAGAAAACTTATCTGGTAAGTATAAGGCTATTGTGATATAATAGATTGGATATTGCTTTGAGGGGTTTTAATTATGGAAAGACTCGACAAATTTTCGCATGGATTGAACGAAAGCGGTCTTCGCGCGGCTCTGATACAAAAGCCCGAGAACATGCTGTACATTTCCGGATATACGGGCGAGGGCAGCATTTTGGTCGTAGACGGCGAAGGCAAGATAATAACCGACTTTCGATATATAGAGCAGGCTCAAAGGCAATGCTCCTTTATGAACGTCGAAAGAATCGACAGCGCGACCCACAGGGAGGACGTTATTAAAAAATACATCTCCAAAAAGGGCATAGATAAGCTCGCCTTCGAGTCGGACAGCACGACATTTGACGAATATGACAAGCTTTCCGAAGCCCTGGATGGCGTCGAACTTGTAAAACTCCCCGATATACTGAGCAGGTTGAGGAGAATTAAGAGCGAGGACGAAATAGAAAAAATCGTCAAGGCGAGCGAAATAGCCTGCAAAGCTTTTATGGCGCTTCTTGATCAGATAAGACCCGGAATGACGGAAAACGACCTGCGCCTTAAGCTCGAATGGAACATGCTCGAATTGGGTTCGCAGGACATCGCGTTTAAAACCATAGCCTGCGCGGGCGTAAACGGTTCGCTTCCTCACGCGACTCCGGGCGTGCATAAAATCGCGCCAGGGGAACTGCTGACGTTCGATTTCGGCGCGCAGGTCGACGGCTATAAGACCGATATTACCCGAACGGTGGCCATAGGTCGCATATCGGAACAACTCAGGGATATATACGATACGACCCTTGAGGCGCAGCTTTTAGCGCTTGACATGATTGCCCCGGGAGTGAGCGGTTTTGAAGTGGACAAGGCGGTGAGGGAGTTTATAGATAAAAAATACCCTGGCGCTTTCGGACATTCGCTGGGACACGGCGTGGGACTCGAGATTCATGAGACGCCCACGCTTTCGCAGAGGGCAAAGGATAATCTCGCCGCGGGACATGTGGTGACTGTGGAACCGGGAATATATATACCGGGCGTGGGCGGATGCCGCATAGAGGACACGGTCATACTTACTGAAACGGGATTTATAAATCCGATCTCAATACCCAAGGATTTAATAACGTTATAATATTAAGGAGGATATATCAATGATTACTGCGGGCGATTTCAAGAAGGGAATTACTATCGAACTGGACGGCGG
The DNA here is from genome assembly GCA_030526935.1 of Clostridia bacterium. Lineage (GTDB taxonomy): Bacteria > Bacillota > Clostridia > Christensenellales > Aristaeellaceae > JAUNBY01. Next base: position 1,501 of record JAUNBY010000122.1, on the reverse strand, counting down.
CGTATGGAATATAGTTGACTTTCAGCATGTCAAGCCGGGCAAGGGAGCGGCGTTCGTTCGCACGAAGATAAAGAATATAATGACCGGCGCGGTGCTCGAACGCACGTTCAACCCCACCGATAAAATGCCCAAGGCTATGATAGAAACCAAGGAAATGCAATATACTTATTCCGACGGCGATATGTACCACTTCATGGATCTGGAGACATACGACGATCTTCCGCTCAGCGAGGAGCAGTTCGCCGACGCAAAGCCCTTCGTAAAGGAAAATACCAACGTCATAATAAGGTTTTTCAAGGGCTCGCCTTTCTCCGTCGCGGCGCCTAACTTCGTAAACCTCGAGGTCATTCACACCGAGCCCGGCTTCAAGGGAGACACCACCTCGAACACTACCAAGCCCGCGACGGTCGAGACCGGCTATACGCTTCAGGTTCCGCTCTTCGTTGAAATAGGCGATATGCTCCAGATCGACACGCGCACAGGGGAGTACCTCTCGCGCAGTTAAGGAGGTTTTTATGGAAAGTCTCAGCGACAAAGTATCATATCTTAACGGTCTTGTAGAAGGCCTGGGTATAACCGCGGACGATGTATCAAACAAGCTCGTCATAAAGGTTATAGATATTTTGGGGGAAATGGCGAAGAAGATTGACCGCCTGAACGACAAGCTGAACGAACTCAACGAGTATGTCGAATACATAGACGACGACCTCAGATGTATAGAAGAAGAAAACCTGTATTTTGACGACGAAGACGATATCGATCTCGACTACGACGAAATCTATGGCGAAGACGAGGATTATGAAGACGACGATGAGGATGACGCGGATTTCGTTGAAGACGCAGACGATGGAGAAGCTAACGAAAGCGATGAAGGTAAGTTGCGCAACACCATCGCCGATGGGAAGAACAGCTTCGGAATGTACGAAGGATGCCTCTGCCCCGAATGCGGAGGGATATTCAGCGTTATGATCAATTCCGACGAAGGACAGATGTATATCTGTCCACATTGCGGTAAGCGCGTAGGCGCGGTGAAGATGAGTTGCAAGAACGTACCCGTCGCCGACGCCTGGGAAGGCGTTAAAGACGAATAAAATATCGACTGGAGGACAGAATTATGGCCAGGGGCGGCGGATTTCCCGGAATGATGGGCGGCGGCAATTTGCAGCAGCTCGCAAGACAGGCGCAGAAATTGCAGGAAAACATGCAGAAAATCCAGGAAGAATTAGAACAGCGCGAGTTTGAAGCTCAAGCCGGCGGAGGCGTGGTCAGCGCAAGGGTCAACGGAAAGAAGGAACTTCTGGGCATTAGCATAAAACCCGAGGCCGTTGACGTCGATGATCTGGAAATGCTCGAGGATTTGATTATGGCGGCTGTCAACGAAGCCATAAAAACTGCCGAGGACACTACTCAGCGTGAAATGAGCAAGGTCACAGGCGGAATGAACGTACCCGGTCTGTTCTGATGGACGGCATAGAGCCAATAAACGCACTCGTTACGCAGC
>JAUNBY010000001.1:38423-43497 GCA_030526935.1 Clostridia bacterium | reverse complement strand
CAAGCTGGGCGCACAATTCGTTGAGCGCGCCTCTGCGCATCTTCGCGCACAGCGAGCACGGGTTTTTCTCCTTGCGCTCATCGAATACTATCCGCCCTATCTCGGTTTCTTTTACTACGTAATCGACGTCGAGTTTTTCGCAAAGCACGCGTATGCCGCTCGCGTCAAATGGAGCCAGACCCATGGTAAGCGTCACAGCCCCGAGTTTGAAAGGATTTGGGCAAAACTTTCGATAAAGCGCCATCGCGTAGAGAAGAAGCAGGCTGTCCTTTCCGCCGGAAACGCCCACGGCTATCTTGTCGCCTTTCCTTACCATCATAAAATCCTTGTCGGCTCGCCTTATGCAGCCAAGTGTCTCCTTCATTGTGCCCTCCAAAGAGTTGTTCATTTGTAAACGACCGGCCTTTACGAGCTTTGCCGCGCTACGCCGGTCGTCGTAGTATAAAACCCGACTTGGATTATACCCTAAAGGCGTCATTGCGTCAATACTCCATCGTCTGTTTGCACCAGGCGCAATATGGTTCTCTCCTGCGCGTTTATGGCGTCGATGTATATTAAAAAGTCATCCGCGCCCTCGAAAGCTCCTCGGATTTCCCAGCACAGGTATTCCGACGTGTCAAGCGGTATGACGCAAAGCTCTATATTGTTTACGGCGAAGTTCCCGCTCACCCGCGCCATAGCCTCCGCTTCGTCTATGACGGGCTGATATACAACCCTGTCGATGTGGTTTCTTATATAATTGCCCATCTCGACGCCCACGATCTCCCCGTCGGCGAGAGATATCTGAAGTTTCACAAGTTCCGGATAGAGTATGACGCCGTCCATGACGGGCACGTAGTTGACCGTCACTATACCGTCCTGCCTGCGCCAGTAGCTTACATGCATACGTCCAAAGCCGCGACCGGATAAAAAGTTCAGGCCCCTTTGAAGGCATTCGTCCACCGAAAGGGAAATTTCAGTTACGCCCGTTTCGGGCAGCATATAAAGCACATACCCACCAAATGCCGTCACCCCCGCGTCGAGCGTTCCCGAAGGGGTGTCTATCTCGAATTCGTAGCATTTGGACATTATGTCGCTTTCGCCGGTCAGAGCCATGTTCTCGACTCTGTCGGAGCCTATAAACTCCGTAAGAATCCTCGCGGCTTCGTCGGAGGATATTTCATTGCCGTATGGAACGAATTCAACGTCGCCCGCGGCATCCGAAAACGGCCCGTCGTACAAAAGCACGGGGTAGTTTACGGCAGGTTCGGTCTCGGTTTCGGGTGAATTGTCGCTCAACGCCAGATCTATTTCTCCCGCCTCGAGCATTCTTATACCCTGGATTAACTGTTGGTTGAGATCTACGCAGCTTTTGAGCATAATTTCCATCTGGTTTATGTCCGCCTGATCGACCTGTTCACCCAGCGAGAGTCTCTTTGACAAGGTTCTTGAGTAGTCCCCGACCTGATTTGTGAATTTTATCGCGCCTTCGAGCGTCTCGCGCCCCCCTCCAAGCCCTGCCAAATCGTCCGCAGCCGCTTCGGACTGCCTGATTATGTCGTCGAGTATGGTCAGGCGGTGAGAGTCGCTGTTTGATACAAGCAGCTTCTGAAGGTTGAGCTGTACCCCCGCCATCAATTCCTCCGCCTCGTAAAGCGATTTCTGAGTAGCGGTGTTGACGTGTTCGGTCAACCGCTCAACCCTTTGCGTTTGCGCGTAGCCCGTTATGAACATCGCTGCGGCGAACGCCGCGAGCATCGCCATAAACGCCCTGCGGCGGCGATTGTCAATTCTTATCACAAAATCTCCTCCTATACCGCGAACGAATGGTTGCCTATCACCGTCTTGACGGTTCTTGAACGTATCCAGGTGTCGCTCGTCGCGTTGGGATTGTAGAAATACAGGCAGCCCCCTGTGGGATCCCAGCCGTTCATGGCGTCGCGAGCCGCGCGAATGGCGCTGTCGTTGGGGCTTAAGTTTATCTGCCCGTTCGAGACGCAGGAGAAAGCGTTCTTCTGATATATTACGCCGGAAATGGTGTTGGGAAACGACGAGTTCTTAACCCGGTTCAACACGACCGCCGCGACAGCGACCTGCCCTTTATAACTTTCTCCGCGGGCTTCCGCGTATACGAGCTTGCTAAGCAGTCTGTGGTCGCTTGAGACTATGGAGGCGGTTGCCGTCGAAGATGACGATGAGGAGGAGCTTGACGAAAGCGTCACGCCCATCTTAGCGGCCGTCGCGGGGCCGACCTTGCCGTCGGCGGTCAGGCCGTACTTTCTCTGAAACTGCTTCACCGCCGCCTGAGTCTTGGCTCCGTATATGCCGTCGGCAGTACCGGTCATATATCCCCATTCGATGAGCCTTTGCTGTACCTTTTTCACATTGTCTCCGCGCGAGCCTATGTCGAGCACCACGGCGGCGCTCGCCGTCAACGGCGCGACCACGCAGCTGACTAAAAGCGCGAGTATATATGCTGCCGCAATCGTCCTTTTCATAATCCCACCACGCTCAACAGATTTTCAAAAAATTGGGCTATAGAAGAGTAGAATTCAACAGATCCGCTTCCCATCAGCACCTCGGCAACGCTTTGTTCGACCGCGCACAATTCAGGATACAGAACGCACCACCAATTGTGTCCCGCGCCCTTGCCTATGGATACCCTCACTGCCCTGTAGTCTCCCCGCGCAAGACGCATATCCGCGTAATCGCAGTCGGGGAAGGGATATACCCCGCACTCGACCTTTACCCGTCCGAAATATCCGGACATCATCGCGGTTATCCTTGCGCGGCGGGCTATTTCGCGGGTTTTTTTCGACAGTATTTCAAAAGCCTCTCCGGCATCTACAGCGCGGCATACGAGCCTTGCGGCGTACCTTCGTACCGCCATCACGACGCGCATTTTAAGCCTTTGAGCGGATTGTCCGTCGCTTGCTGCAAGTACATGAAGTCTGACTAAATCGTCGTTAAATAAAAAAGCCAATGTCATATCCTCCGGTTTTGATATGACACTAGCGTTGACGAAATAAGCTCAGATTATTCCAGAATTTGAATGAGTTTGCAAAATTTAAATCACATGGTTCTCGTAAGTATGGCGCGCCCGTCGAACGCCGCCGCCGCCTTTTTAGCCGTAAGCGCGTCGTCGAACACCCCGAACACCGCCGATCCCGAGCCGGTCATAAGGGATAATTTCGCTCCGGCTCGCATAAGCTCGTCCTTCAGAGCCGCTATTTGAGGCATAAGCGCCGTAGCCGCGGGTTCCAGCGCGTTTTTGGCGTACTTAAACATCGCGTCCGTATCGCCTGTTTCAAGCGCCCTTTGCGCGCGGTCTATGTCAACCCGGGGTATGGACGCGCTCATCTCGTCCCACTTCGAATAAACCTCGCGCGTTGACAGCCCCGCGCCCGGATGAACTATCACAATGTCCCGCTTTAATCCGCTTTTTATGAGTTCGAGCTTTCGCCTGCGCCTTTAACCCGTGCCGCGCCCGTCGCCATGCAAAACGGAACGTCCTTTCCTATCGAAGCGCCTATATACATGAGCTTCTCAAGGGGGATATCAAGCCCCCAAAGTTCGTTGAGGGCAATCAGCGCCGCCGCGCAGTCGCCGCTTCCGCCTCCAAGCCCGGCGCAAGCCGGAACGCGCTTTATCAGCGTGATTTTTGCGCCGTAACCGGTTGAGGCGAATTCGTTTAAAGCCTTCGCCGCGCGTAATACGAGATTCCCGTCGTCGAGCGGTATGCCGTCCGCGTCCGTTTCTATAGTGAGTTTGTCGCCGGTTTCGAAAATGATATCATCGTGAAGCTCAATGGACTGCATCAGCATATCTATCTCGTGATAACCGTCGGCTCTTTTCTCGATGATGTCTATTGCCCAATTTATCTTGGCGTATGCAGGCTTTTGTATAACTATGGTTACCGCCCCCTTGTGATACTAATAATATCACACTTTATGGGGATTTACCAGCCAAATAGTCGTTTATTTTTCTGCATCGCCCTGATTTGACGTCCAGTATTTAATGATGTATAATACACCTGTATATAAGACAAAATGCGACAAAGACGGGGGCGATGAGGCAATGGGACTTGTTTATTTGATACGGCACGCTGAGCCTGATTATCCCGGCGGAGTGAGCATGTGCCTTGGCAGGAAATACGACCTTCCGCTAAGCGCGAATGGATTGAAGCAGTCGCGCGAGCTTGGAAATGCCTTCTCTGGAATAGAATTGGAAAAGGTATATCACAGTCCTCTAATCAGAGCTAAACAGACGGCTATGGGACTGGCGAGCGGCCGCTGTCCCATAGTCGAGCTTTCAGATTTTATAGAGATGGACGGCGGCGAGTGGGACGGGTTGACATTGGAACAGATACGCAGTGATCGTTATACCAGCATGGTTCCGCCGGGCGGCGAAACCGACGAGAGCGGTCTGTCGCGGTGCCTTAACGCCCTTGAACGAATATCCTTGGAATCCAGAGGCGACGTCGCCATCGTCGGCCATTCCGGCATTAATCGCATACTGTTGTGCGCCCTGATGAACATGCCGTTGTCTCAAAAGCGTTCTATCCAACAAAGCTACGCCTGTGTGAGCATACTCGCAAAACAGGCGGGCAAATGGCGCATTCTGGAACTGAGCCTGACGCTCGAACAATGGCAAAATCGCCATCGCAATTAAGCGTCTCGCTTTTTTGCTTTCTTTATTGTAAAATTCCTCTTATTCGGATTATCGGGGAACCACCCCTTCTTAACCCTCTCCTCCTGATGAAAAAGCTCCAGAATGCTCCATAGGCTGCTCATTCCTATTACCGCCATGCAACTGCTCGCCAGCACGGATTGCATAAACAGCGATATGGCTATAAGCGCCGCTCCAACTATTGCGAAGACCGGCCAAATCGATTTGCCGAAATGATATTCCGATTTTATGACTATTGGATGAAAAATGCCGATGGATACAAAAGAAACGACCCCTATTGCTATGCCGATAGCGTTCATTAGTTTTCCTCCCCGCAGTTGCTTTTGTAATAAGTATAGCATATCTGTCTGTAATTGTCACCTGTCATTTTTAATATTTGAAGTTTTTATAATACACCTTTATAATA
>JAUNBY010000001.1:29038-38412 GCA_030526935.1 Clostridia bacterium | reverse complement strand
GATGGCATTTGAGTTGCGTCGCGGTCAATTTTAATGCCTCGAAATATTGTTAAAATATTGTCGATTTTAGCTTCCATGGATTGACTCTAAAACAGCTTTAGACGCTATACTCATTATACGACGCATTGGCATACGGTCTGTGCGTGCAAGAAAACGAAAGAGGTGTTGGATTTGAAAAAATGGTTCGCTTATTTACTGACATTGGTCATGGTATTCGCCATGGGCGAACCTGCTCAGGCTTCAAGCTGGGTGCGGGAAGCTTCTACAATCGAGCAATGGGACGAGCAGGTAGATTTTCTGATCGTGGGCTTCGGACTTGCCGGAGCCGCCGCGGCCGTCGAAGCGCATGACATCGATCCGGAAGCGAATGTTGTCGTGCTGGAAAAAATGCCGCAGGAACTGGCGGGCGGCAATTCCATCGCGTCGGGACAGACGTTTATGGTACCCGACAAGGCGGATGTCGAGACGTTTAAGACGTATCTCAGAAGCTGCAACAGCCCCAACCCCATCCCGGAGGAGTATCTGGACTGGCTGTGCAACGGCTTTGCCGACCAGTTGGAGTGGATAGAGTACATAGCCGACGGAGTGGATTACGAAGCCGGATACGTCGGAGGCGGCGAATTGCGCTGGGGTTCGATGGTGCTTGAGTTCGACTCCTTTGAAGGCTCCAGTTTTAACGGATGCTCAGCACACCTTCGCGCCAGGAATTCCGGATCCTTTGAAAACGGCGGCGTATGGCGCTGCTTTGCCAGGGCTGCCGAAGCGCGCGGAATAGACATTCGCTACAGCACGCCCGCAACCGGACTTGTACAGGACAGCGTAACCGGAGAGGTGCTGGGAGTCATAGCTACTACACCCGATGGCGAGGAAATCGCGATAAAGGCCGAAAAAGGCGTCCTTCTGGCCTGTGGTGGTTTCGAAAACAACCTTGAGATGCAACGCAATTTCAACGGACTTGATACCGTATATACCGCCGGAACACCCGGTAACACCGGAGACGGCATTAAAATGCTCATGGAAGTTGGCGCGCAAATGTGGCACATGGATAACGCCACTCAGTCAGGCGGATATTGGCTTGGAATAAAGACCGACGCCTATGACTCGACGTTCATGCGCAATTTCTCAATGCCCTCCGGCGCCTGGATAGAGGTCAATTCGGTCGGCGAGCGCTTCTACAACGAAAGCGCCACGTATCATCGCCAGCACATGAAATATCTTGAAAATGGCAAGTACATAGACCTTCCTCATTATCGTTCGCTGCCCGTTTATCTGATATTCGACGAGTCAGTCCGAACCGCCGGAACAATCGCCACGACATGGCTGTCCTGGCCAATAACCACCGAGGGCTACAAGTGGTCCGCCGATAATTCAGAGGAAATCGCGAAAGGCTGGATACTCAAGGCGGATTCCCTTGAGGAACTGGCGGGATTGATGGGATATGACGCCAATACCATAGTCGATACTGTTAACCGCTTTAACGGCATGGTTGAAACGGGAGAAGATACCGACTTTGGACGCTCCGCGGAGCAGATGGCTAAAATAGAAAACGGGCCGTTCTACGCCGTTGAAATTACCCCCACTCTCGTCGCCACGACGGGCGGAGCGGTGCGCGACACCGAAGGGCATGTGCTCGACTGGGACGGAAATGTCATTCCCGGGCTTTATGAGGCCGGCGAATTGGGAAGCTATATCTCCAACCTCTATCAAAACGGCTGCTTCCTCTCGGAAGCCATGCTTTCAGGCCGCGCGGCGGCGCAAAGCGCCATGGGCGGAGCATCCGAGATAGGCGCGATTGAAAAAGCCGAATCCGGAGAACCCTGGCAGGAAGCTGAAGACGGCGTATACAGCGCTACCGTCGAAGGAATGCACGACGAAGTAGAGGTTATATTCACCGTCATGGACGGCAAGCTCAGCGACATAGAGATTGGCTCCGGGCGCGAATCCATGCTGATTACCGACGAGCAACTCGAGGCGTATATCGGAGAAATCATAACAGGACAGAGCGCTTCCGTGGATGTGGTCGCCGGCGCGACTACCGACAGCCAGCTTATCATAAACGCTATGGCGCAAGCTTTCAAGTAGAAAAAGCGTACCGGAAGCGGAAACTCGGAAACTTCCGCTTCCGGCTTTCTAATTCGGATTTACAGGCAGTATCAGTTGCGTATAATGCCGGTGTATGCCGTCGCTGTCGCGAAAATTCATTATTTGATGGGTGAACAGGTCGTCGGCGGGAGACAAATCGTGTTCTTCTAAAAAGTTCAGTATTTTGACCGCCACACCGTCCAGCTCGAACTGACCGTTTTCCAGCTGAAGTACGCATGATACGGCGCGCGTCGCGTCTATGCGGCGAAAGTCGCGCATTATGTCGATGCCGAGCAATTCCGCCGCTTCCGCTCCTATGAGGACTCCTTTTTGGGGAGATTGCATATTGGCGGGATCAAGAAGGGCGGAATAGGGAAATATCGTCGTGAAGGAACTCAGCGGGAGGTTGCAGAACATGCGGGTAAGATCCTCATCGTCGCTGACATGGTTCCACAACTCCTCGATAGAGGGATATATCCGCAGATAGAACGGTTTTTCTCGAACGGTTTCCGGCGCGTCGCCAAAGCGAATAAATCGACGAACGCTCGCGACGCTTTCTGACATTCGCTCGCAGATCAACAGCTTGTAGCGTATATCCCAGTCCATCTCGCGTCGCTTTTCGTCCATCAAATCGAGCATGTCGTCCTGGCTTATGCCGTCGTAGATTTCGCGTATTTCGTCCAATTGAAAGCCCTGGTTCTGCAAGCGCTTTATATTGCCCACGCGCTGTATGTCCACGCGATTGAATACGCGATAGCGGCTGTCGTTAAGTCTTTCCGGCTGAAGCAGGTTTCTTCGTTCGTAATATCTCAGAGCTTCATCGCTGAGATTGAATGATTTAGACAGTGTGCTGATTGATATACGCAAGGATTCGCCCCCCTTTAGAGTGTATTATACCGTGTTTTTATTGTCAAATCGAATACAATAGTTTATAAAGGAGAGGTATTTTATGAAAAAGATTTTAACAGCCATATTGGTTTTCGCCCTCTGTCTGCCGTTTGCCGCCGCCATAGGAGAAGAGGCGGCCGCGCCTACAATGGAAGGAATAAGCAGAGTTTGCATAAGCACGATGGATCTCGCCGCGAGCGAGGCGTTTTATACCGAAAAGATCGGTCTGACTAAGGTGGCGGAAGGCGAACTCGACCGGCAGACCTGCCTGGCCTTGTACTCAATGGATTGTGAAGCGAGGTATATATGCCTTAAAAACAGCGTCCAATCCACGCTGATGCAAATCATAGAATTCGCCGAATTACCGCAAAAAACTAGCCGTGAAGGTTATAACAGCTGGGATTACGGATATTTTGACATTTCGCTGCGCTGCGCCGACATCGACGCCGTATATGATGAAATGACCGGTTTAGGTTACGACTTCATATGCGAGCCATATCAGTATACGACCACATGGTCTAACGCTCAGGTATATGAATGCGTAATGTTTGGGCCTGACGACGTGCCTTTGGCAATGATAAACAAAACCGCGTCCACGCCGGCCTTTGAAGGAATGTTCCGCAACTTCCCGGACGTCGTAACCGTGGTAGACAGCATGGACACGGCGGACAAATTCTACGTGGATGTTATGGGAATGTCCAAGGTGTTCGACATGGAAATGGAAAATGGCCTGGTTGACCCGATAGTGGGCACTGCCGGAACCGATATAACCACTCGCATAGCGATGTATATGGGAAGCGGACAAACGCCCGTCATAGAGGTGCTCGATTTCAGCGCCGAAGGACGCTTTATGACTCTGGAGGGAGCGTCCGTTCCCGGTAACGCCGGAATGTTCGCGAATGCTTATCTTACCGACGATTTGGAAGGACTGCTCGGCGCTATGGCCGAAAACGGGTTTGAAGCCTGCACTCAAACGGTTGAAATGAATCTCGCGCCTTATGGAAATATACGCGCGGCGATGGTTTCAGGCCCCAACGGAACGCTTGTGGAACTGTTCGAAATGGCGTAGAAGCGCATTGTCTCTAAGAAAGGGGCTGTATATTAATGCAGCCCCTTGTGTTTGCCATGCGTCACACATTTCCAATGAGCACGGTATCTACAGCTTCACGGGCTATACCAGCCAGGCGGGTGAGGGTGTTTATTGGCGTAGGTGCTTTATCGAGCATATGTTTTCGCGGAAAAAATCGAGTTATATGCAGAGGAATCGTGCGATCTATTGAGGACACCCATGACGACAACTCGCGCATCTCGTCGTCCGTGTCGTTTTCGCCGGGGATTATGAGCGTGGTCAGTTCGACGTGCGCGCTTTTTACCGCTTCCCGTATAAACGACTGAACGGTTTTTAGGTCGCCACCGAGATCATGATACCATTCTTCGCTAAAGCCTTTCAGATCAATGTTGAAAGCGTCGATGTATTCCGCGACTTCTCCCAGAGCGTAAAGCCCGACCGCGCCATTTGTCACCACGACGTTTTTCATCGATAGCTTTCTGACCTCCCGGGCGGCGTCGCGGACATATTCAAAGCCTATCATAGGCTCGTTGTACGTAAACGCTACGCCTATATTGTTTCCGCGCCGACGGTTAACGTCGGCAATGTGCGCCAGTTTATCGGGCGCTATAATTTCCCACCCCACGCTTTTTTCATCGCCGCAGGCTATAGAGGAATTCTGACAAAACGGACAATCCATATTGCAGCCAAAGCTTCCGACAGAAAGAATGCTTGAACCCGGATGAAAGCGGGCGAGGGGCTTTTTTTCTATTGGGTCGAGGGCGATTGACGTAATTTTCGCGTAGTTCAGGCATACGCTGGTTCCGCCGTCGTTTTTCCGGGCGCGGCAAAATCCAATCTGATTTGTTTCCAAAACACAGTGTCTAAAGCATATATCGCATGTATCAGCCATGACGGACTACCTCGAAACGTTGAAGCTTTACAGGCTCGTCGGCGCGTATTCCGGCTTTTCGACGGGCGATGGATATCTGCTCGTCTACGCTGCTCACGCCGTCAAGATCGGGCAGAAGAAGCCCGCGCCTGAAGCCGTTCGACACTATCACGCCGTAGCGCTTAACGTCGAGCTTGTCCTTCGAGTCTATGTCCTCCGCCTCGCCCAATACGTCAACGCCGTATTCAAGAAACGGAAGTTCTTCGGGAGAGACCGGTGAAAAGCGCGGATCGCCGCTGCAGGCGCTTACGCCGTTTTGCAAGATCTCTCTGGCGATCGACGAGGTGGCAGGGGAGATGGTGCCTATACATCCGCGAAGCTGTCCGTTTTTATGCAATGAAACAAAAACGCCCGCCCGCCGGTTAAGCATATCGCAATCAAGTTCTTCGGGCAAAGTCGCCTCATGGCCTGTCTTGACATAGGTCTCCACCGCGAGCCGAGCGAGACGCACATATGCGTCCTCTCCCTCTTTATCGGATGAGGAGTATGAGCCGCCGCGATTGTTTGCGAGAAAATTTCTTGTTGCGTCTTTTCTCAAGGGCTTAAACAGGCAGACGCCATAGCCTACTCCGAAAGGTCCTTCATAGGAAAGCGCCTTTGCTTCAACGGATAGCCCGTCGAAACAACCGGCGAGAACCGTAAACGCCCGATGCCCGCATTCTCCCGCCGAAGAACAGAATTCTTCGGAAAAATCAAGCAATTCCCCAAAGGCGCCCCGGCTCATCACGTCCATTATACGCCTGTCGTATTCAGGCCCGTTTTTGTTAAAACCATAGGGGCCGTCGGCCTTAAGGCGATGCGACAGGTCTCCGCTGGCTACTATGCAAGCCCTGCGGCCAAGCGCGTTTGCCGTGTCCCGAATCAGGATTCCAAGTTTATAATGCCGTCTCAAATCAAGCCCCGAAAGACCAATACGCACTATTGGAGGAAGAGTATCTTCAGCATATGCCTCTCGCAAAAAATACGCGGGTATCATCGTCGCGTGGTCGAGTTCAGCACAGACCTCGCCCTTTGTGCCCGCGGGAAAGCGCTCGACAATCGCCGCTTCGCAAAGAGCGCGGACAAACTCATGGTCGTAGCGGACATCGATGCGAACGTTTCCCGCGCGAAACCGCGCGAAGTTTCCTTTAGCGGACGCTCCCGGAGAGATGTGAAACCAATCGGAATACATGACGCTATGCGCAGTGACGACGATTATCACATCCGGTCGCGCATCGGATACAAACCGCGCCGCCCTCCTATAGGCGCTCGTCGTTTGCGCGATGGCTGTTTCTTCGCCGCGCCCCACTTGAGGTATTATAAGAGGAGGATGAGGAACCATTATGCCGTTGATTATCGCCATTTCATATCACCGTCCTTTCACAAAAGTTTCTCGCAATTCACGGCAAGCGCTATGATTATATATGCAATCTCCGGTTAAGCTCCGCCTTTACCATCGGCCAGCAAAACACCAAAAGCGAGGCGAGCATGGCTATGGACATACCCGAGCAGATGATAGAAGGAATTGCCACCGTCACATTTCCGCAAGCGACCAATACCGCCGGAATAAGCCCTATCAAGCAGCATACTATGAACGGAACGGAAAAGGTTCTCACCGGAAGATGCAATATTATGACCAATAGCAGTATTGTCAAAAGCCCCGCGGCGCAGGCGCAGGGAAACACGTAGTCGATCGACCATCCGCGCCATCCCGTACTCGCGTCCCATAAAAGGGACAGTATCGTAATCAATATCACCTGCCAGGCGATATTTTGAGTAAGATCGCGCCTGTGCGCTATTGCGATTGCGGCAGTCGTCCATGCGCAGGCGCAACCGCCTACAACGAGCAACGACCACCAGGTGGGACTTTGAGTCGCGAGATTTATTAGTACGCATATGGCGCTCGCCGCGATTGATACCACCGCGATAAGCCCGAGCACGAGGTTAGGGGAGACCTTGCTCTTATAAGGGGCGGGGAAAACCTCGCTTTCCGGATCGGGTTGTCCCGACAGAGGTCCCCCGCACAGCGGGCAAACCTTCTTGTTTCCCGCGATATTGACATTGCATAGCGGACAGTGCTGCATTACTTCGTTTCCTCCCGATGGTGTTCGTTTGAGCGGATTTCTATATCAACTCCGTCTGATACGAGCCTTGAAAAGAATCCGCGTTGTATTATCGGGTCGGCAAACGCCGACGAAATCCCGAAATGAATCTTTCCGGCGCAAGTCCCGGCGCATATCTGTATGGCGTATGTAGACATGAATATTCCAAGTCCGCGCACATACGAGAGTATCTTCTCGGGCAATTCGAAGCGTCCCACATTTGAGATTGTAGCTGTCTGAGCGCGGTCGGAAAGGTAACCCGCGAAACGCATTATGGGATCTTTGATAACCAGAGGCACGATGCGTATAAACGGATGATGCTCGAGCGCCGACATTTGATTTATTCGGTCTTCAAGTCTCTCGGGCGTAAGGTTTTCTCTAAATTGTCTCGCGGTATCGGCGATTATATCCTCGAACGCGGAGGATTGTTCCTTAAAATTATATTTCACGCGAATGACTCCGAAGAAGTTTCTTGCGGTTTCCGAAGGAAAGAAACTCCTGAGGTTGACGGGAACCGTCAGAACCACCGGCTTATGCATATCGGACAGATACATCTGCTTGTGTATCGCCTCGAAAAGAGCCGCCGTTAGGTATACGGTAAGAGTTGTGTTATAACGGTGCGCCGCGTCGAGCGCCTGGCGTACCTGAGCCACTCCTTCGATGAAGGATAATCCCCCCTCGTGTCGTTTTTGTCCCTTGAGGTGATATGCCGTGCCTCCCGCGACGGGGTTATATACCCGATGCTTTTGATAGTAGCGCTGAAAGCTGTCCTCCCGACGCTCGAACACCGAGGCTTTCGGGGCGTCCTCTATTTCCGCTTGTGGATGGCAAAGCGCCAGGTATCTTGTCAGTATAGCGCGAAAAAAAGAGAAAGCGCCGTTACCGTCGGTGAGTACGTGAAACACTTCGAGGTTTATCTTGTTGCGCCAATAGCTCACCTCGAATAAAAGCGACTTTGAATCGACATACAACTGCGAACACGGCGCGGCGTGTTCTGGAACGACCACCGGCTTGAGCGAGGTTTGTTCTAGATAGTACCAGAAAAGCCCATGGCGCATCACCATGCGCATGTGTTGGAACTGTTTGAGCGCGTCGTCGAGACCTTTTTGCAAGAGCTCGGGATTGACCTTCTCGTTCAGCTCGCATGACATTCTGAAAACTCCGGTGTCCGCGCCGTGCGCCGTAGGAGGGAATATCTTTGCCGCGTTATCCAGAGGCGCCCATTTTGGGGGCGTCGAACCGTGAAGGGCGTTTGTCAGTTTCTTTAATATGTTTTGTCCAGCCATTTTTCTATATCTCCATTGAGAAAGCTTATTATTATATCGTGCGTTTGCCTGACAGGCGCAAAGCGCGAAGGAAGGGCGAAATAGCCGTGAAGCATATCGGGCATCCTTATGTACCAGGCGTCGTTTCCGGCTTCACGCAACTTCATTGCGTAAGCCTCGCCTTCGTCCCTGAGCGGGTCGTACTCCGCGGTTATAACGAGTGTTCTCGGCTGATTTGAAAAATCAGTGCTGTTGAGCGGCGAAAAGTAGGGATTAAAACGGCAATCGGGATTGTCGCCGGCGTACCAGGCCATGTATTCCTGAATGCGCTTGCTCGTGAGAAGATAATCCTCGCCGTTATCGTGAACCGATTGAAAGGGAGACGTAGCCGAATGGTCGTACCAGGTAGCGGGATATATGAGTATCTGCCCGCTTATGACGAATTCTCCCCGGTCGCGGGCCATGAGCGACGTAGCGGCGGCGAGGTTTCCCCCGGCGGAGTCGCCTATGAGCATTATCTCGTCTGCCTCTATATCGAACTCGTCGGGGTTCTGATATATGGCCCTGGCAGCCGAGTAGCAGTCTTCCAGAGCCTGAGGAAACGCGTGCTCGGGAGCGCGGCTGTATTCTACTGAAGCCACGCGGCAACCCGTCGCCCGCGAAAGCGCTCTGCAAACGTTGTTGTATGTGTCGATAGTCTCATGTACCCAACCGCCTCCGTGAAAAAACAGCAGAACGCGCTTATCATCACGCATATCCGCCTGTTCCTGCGGATTGTAGATGCGTATGCGTATTTCGTGCCCGTCGCGCTCAATTCGGTGATCCCAGAGCTTGTAAAGGGGGGACAGCGGCGCTTTGACGACCTCGAACAGCCTCTGAGCCACAAAGGTCTTTTCAAGATCCATGCTCGCAGGGTAGGACAGCGCCTTGAGCGCTACGCGGATCGCTTTATTTATCGCCATTTTTTCTCCTTCTCGACCATTATAACAGTAGTATACCACGAATGCGAACAAAACGCCAGCGACAACAGGGTGTATATTGATATTTTCTCGGCTGCC
>JAUNBY010000001.1:8579-28938 GCA_030526935.1 Clostridia bacterium | reverse complement strand
GTAAGGAACGCAGTCCTTCGCGGATTTTATGCTTTTCAAATCCTGCTCGATGGTGTATAATATAGCGGTCGGCATGTATGGCATGAAAAAATCGTGCCGAAACTCCGGCTTGAGCTTAATTAAGCGTTATTTGCGCTTGCTTTGCGCGGACAATGGGGTATAATATATGGTGAGGGATAAAATATCGACGGATAGCAATACTACCATCGATGAATTAAAGGCCAGGGTTCACGAACTGTGCCTGTTTAAGGGTTGGGGAGCAGATGGTGTGCAAAACGCGCAGCATGTGGCGATGGCGATGTCTGTGGAGATGAGCGAATTGCTCGAGCACTTTTTGTGGCTTGACGAAAACAGAGTCGAAGACCTGATGAACGGCCTCGACATGGACAGAGTAGCCCAAATAGCCGAGGAATTCGCCGATGTCATGATGTACGGGCTTCAACTTGCGAGGACGCTTGGCATAGATATTACAAGCGAAATACTTCGCAAGATAGAGATAGTGAAACTTCGTCCCAACAGCCGCACACAACTCGCCGAAAAAGGCGGCCTTGTGAGGTAAGCATTGAGGGGGGATAGCTCATGGATGTAGATATGTGTATCGTGCTCGACCTTGGAGGTGGGCAAGCCGCTTCAATTGCCAGAAAGGTTCGTGGCGAAAGGGTGTATTGCGAGGTTTTGCCCTGCGATACCGACGCTTCTCGAATTATACGAAGGCGGCCCAAGGGACTGATTATCGCCGGAGGCGCTGGAAACCCTTATAGCGACGGTTATAAAACCGTTTCTCAACAGGTGTATGAGCTTGGCATTCCCATGCTCGGCATAGGGCGCGGAGCCGGAGTGATATTGAAAGCCGCGGGCGCCAGGCTCAAAAGGAGTATGCCCGGAAGGCAGATGGTGGTCACGCGCTTCAGCGCCAATCCCCTTTTCGAAGGACTTGAAGACAGCGAGCGCATGGTAGACAGGCTCGAAGATATAACCCTTCCCGATGATTTTACGGTCATCGCTACGGAAGAGGGTGGATGGCCCGTCGCCTTCGCGGACGATAAGCACATGCGCTGGGCTATGGAGTTTTATCCGGAACAAAACGACCCTGATGGCCTTCGCATATTGGATAATTTTGTCACCGGTATATGCGGATGCGCTCCCGACTGGGATCTGAAGTCCTTCATGAACAGCGAGATGGAGTATATTCGCTCCAAGGTCGCGGACAGCGAGGTTCTCGTATCCATATCCGGAGGCGTCGATTCGACCGTATGCGCCTGCCTTATGCAGCGCGCCCTCAACAGGCCGCTCAAATGCCTTTACGTCGATACCGGGCTTATGCGCAGCGGTGATTATGATAGCGTTAAGCGCGTGATCGACAGAATGCCGGGACTTGAATTGAGACTTGTGCAGGCCAGAGATAGATTTCTCAAGAGCATACAGGGCGTTATAGACCCCTCGATAAAACGCGAGGTTATTAACAACGAAATGCGCAGAATGCTCGAAGAATACGAACTCGAAGCCGGCGGAGGTGATTGCCTTGCTAGAGGTACGACTTACGACGACGTTATGATGGGCGACGAACAAGCCGCATATTCGGAAAAAGAGCAGCTGAGGCAGAGCTTTAAGGCTGTAATAGAGCCTGTCAACCGGCTTTTCAAGGACGAGGTACGTCTGCTTGGCGAACTTTTGGGCCTTCCCGACGAACTAACGCGCAAGCAACCTTTCCCCGGCGCGGGACTTGCGCTGAGGTGTCTTGGATCCGTAGACGAGAGAAAGCTGGAAATGCTTAGAATGGCGGACAGGATATTTATGGAGGAAATAGCATCCTGTGGCCTGGACAGGCGCATAAGACAGTATTTTGCCGTGCTTACAGATATAAAGACTTGCGATGAGCAGAACAATATCGGCTACACGCTCGCGCTCAGAGCGGTCAACTGGTCCGCTTCGTCATCCGTTGCCCAAGCTTACAGATTGCCCTATGACTTGCTTGAACGGGTTGTCGAAAGGGTAACCTCAGAGATAGAAGGCGTAAATCGCGTGGTATACGACGTGACGGGCAAACCTCCGGCGGGCATCGAGTGGGACTAGAGAGTCATACAAGCGGACGCTTTACGCCATGAAGCTTTTATACAACAGAGGTGGAACAAATGATTATAAGGCACGCGGAAGATGTGCGAGAGAACCAGAGCGTTGAGAATACATTTGTCGCGTATGACGACATAGAATCGTTTATGGGTTCGGCAGAGGTCGTGCCTTCGATGTGCGATACCCTTTGCCCGTCCAGACCTCACCATTTGCTTATAAAGACCCGCTGTGACGATGAATCATTCGACGCGCTGATAGGCGCGGCGACCGCCAGGGCGCTTCAACTGGCGAGGCTTGAACCGGGTCTGCCCGCGAGGATTTATACCCAGTGCTATCCCGACGACGAGGAAACCATGTCACGATTGGAGACATTGGGTTATCGCGACGATGACGGACTCATCAGGATGAAGCGCACTTTGCACAGAGGGCCTATAGTCGCGCCGCTTCCGCAGGGACTTACGATAGTGCGCGACTATCTGCTCGACGAAAACGAAAGCATGTTCTTTCTGGAACGGTACAACGCCATGTTCGCCCGCCAGCGCGATATGGACTGGCTGCGCGGAATAAAGGCGCTTCCCAATTTTGCGAGGCTGCTTATAGTCGCGCCCGAGGGTTTGGCGGGAGAACTGCTCGTATGGTCTGATGGAGATTATGGAGTAGCCGGTATAATTCAAACGACTCCCGCGTGGCAAATGCGCGGAGTGGGCAGCTATCTTATGGAACTCGCAAGATTGTACTGGCTTGAAAAAGGATTGTATCGCGCGTATTTCGACGTTTGGGCCAGACTGACGGGTGCGGTTAAACTCGCGGCTTCGTCAGGCTTCAGACCTGACGCGACGCTTATGAAATATCCCGGAATAGATGTTTATTAGATTGTTTATCAGCACGCCGCGCGTATCGCCAGCCGATACCATGGCGCGTATATAATCGCGAATATCGACATTATTATCTCAAATCGCCACCAACTATTCTTTAAAGTTTTCTTTTGCGAATAGTTGAGGCGTGTTCTCTGCTCGGTTTTTTCGGCGTCTATTTGTCTTTTTCAGATGACGGCTGTGTTATTTTGCGACGCGAATGAGTATGATCAAATGTGCGCAATAGCGTACGCTCGAAAACGACGTACAGATCGACTTTGTAAGTTAAGCCATCGAAATGGCCGCCGCGAGTTAATAATCGTCGCGGCGACCAATTTTATAATTGTTACAGTGTAAACGTTCGCTTCGAGCGGGCTTTACGGTTAATTTAATACCATTAAGCAGATACTAAAGCTTGGCCAGATACTCTCCAAGCACGTATCCATGAGTTTGCGCCATACCTATGGAGTTGCCCGCACAGGGAGTGCAATAACCTGTGCCATAGCGGCCGCCAAGAGTATTTCCGGCGACATACAGTCCCTTTATGGGGTTGCCCTGCATATCGAGCACGTTCATATTGCTGTCGGCATTGACGCCGGCAAGCGTAACCAGGCCGACTGAACCGTTGGGGTTGTTGTTTCCCTTCACGCCATAGAAGGGAGCTTCGTCCACCGGTATCATGCAGTTGGCATCTTTGCCGTAATCGGTATCCGCTCCGGCGTAGCACATCTCGTTGTATCTGGCGATGCTATCGAGGAACACTTGCTTGGCTTCGCCCTCATAGCCCAGATAATCGGCCAGTTCGTCGAGCGTTTCCGCGCCGTATACCACGCTGGGATTGCGCTCGGCTACGGTGCATCCGCGAACGGAGAATCCCTCGGCTCCCGTTCCAAGCACCTTGCCCATATCCTCTTCCATTTCCTCGTAATATACGGGGCGTCCATAGTTCGGGCCGCCGTGTTCTATGCCCGCCGCGCAGACGGACTGCATCCACTTTTTATCGGTTACGGCCACGATAAGTCCGGCAGGCTGGCGCATCGAGTTGCCGCGCACGGACTGTATCGACGCCTCGTTGCAGTAGCGCTTGCCGTTCTTATTAAGCCACATAAAAGGCGCAGTACCCCAGGGTCCGCCCGGGCCTCCGCCCATGTTCATAGTGGGGCGCGGAGTCGGCTCCATTATGCCGCCCGCCCAGCAAACCATCTTATGACCATAGCCGTCGCGAGCCATAGGAGTGATAAAGCTGCTCTTTTCGGTTCCCGCGCGATCAGCCCATTCCATTTCCTCGTTGAGCAGCGCCCAGCACATATCGGAATTTGTGGAGAAGTCGCCCGTCGTCACGGCGACGCCCTTTGAAGCTTCGAACTTCACGTAATTGCCGTCGGAATCCTGAGCGATGCAGCCGGTTACCGCGCCGCCATCGTCCTGGCACAGCACAACCGCGCTGTGACCGTAGTGCCACGCGGCGCCCAGTTCGACCGATTTACGAATAAGAGCCTTGGAAAATATAGGAAGCATGGATCTGGCCGCTATGCCCTGTATGACCTCGTGGCTTATCTCGCCCATGAACTGCGCGGTGGTTGCCCACGTTTTCCATCCGCCGCATTCTATTGGGTAGTGCTCGACGCCCATCTGCTTTTGGCACACCAATACCGAGGGATCCAGTATGTAGTCTTCGCCGTATTCCTTGACGATTTCGACGGCGTTGTCGAACATCTCTCCGGAGCGCGATACATAGGCGTGTATAAGATCGGGGTTTACGCGACCGGCGGAGCGCTTTACGAATTCGTGGACGACCTCGCCCACGTCATACGGCTCCAGTCCAAAGGTTTCCTGCATGAACCTGGAGTTCCATATGCCCGTGTCTTCGCCCAGAACTGTATAATTCTCCTCATTCTGCTTTTCAATGACGGCTACCGTCGCGCCCTGCTGAGCCGCCGCCAGCGCAACCTGTATACCCGCGTGACCTCCGCCTACTACAACTATGTCGGCTGTGACCGTCGCGCTTATCTGGGATTCGTCTACTGCCGGCTTATCGCCAAGCCAGCTTTCGCTCGAGCAATATCCCTTCATAGCCGCAGGTGCGGCGACGATTTCAACCGTGCTTCCCTGAGCCTGCGCTATGCAGGCGGCCGCTGCAGTGGCTACGGCGTTTGAAGTGACGGTGGCTCCGGATACGGCGTCGATCTGCGCGCTTTGAGCCTCGAGTATCTGCTGTGCGAATGCTTCGCCAAGATTCTGTCCTATGCCGGGGGTTTCATTTGCGGTGTTGACGATGACCTCGGTTATGCTGTTGGCATCGAATGTCATTGTTACTGTGACTTCGCCCATGCCTGTGGCGGATGTGGAATAGGTGCCGGGAGTGTATATCCCCTGCTCATCGGCCAGCGCGGGAATAACGCCGGTAACGCCTACGACGGAAGCGCCAAGCGCGCCCGCCGCCATTCCTTTAATGAAATTTCGCCTTGAAATTTCTTTTTTCATAGCATACTCTCTCCTTTTATATGTTGTATGACATTGATTAGTGTGCATATGTTAACATTAATAATGATACACCAGATGTTCAGATTTGTCAATATGATGGATATGTAATTGTACTTATTTAATAAATCAGACAGAATAGCGACAAACAGTAAAAAACTGCATCATTCAACAAAAGACAATTATTAACATACTATCTGTCATTCCGTAAAATTAAGAGGGAACAGTGGAAATAATCGCGGCGTTGTGCTACAATTATAATCAACTTGGAGGATAATGAAGTGAAGAAGTTTTTTACGATCATTTTTGGACGCGTTGTTTACACCTCCCTGTTTATAATTATTCAGATCGGTGGACTTGCGCTTATGCTCAGGTACTTCGCGGAATATTTTTGGGGTTTTTATTCTATAAGCATACTGTTTAGCGTTCTGGCGGGACTTCACGTTTTGAACCGCGATATGAATCCCGACTACAAACTGGCGTGGCTCATACCTATAATGCGGTTTCCGGTTTTCGGTGGATTGATGTACGCGATGTTTGGAAAGACTCGCATGTCGCAAAAGGAAGCGCGGCGCGTGCTCGACGCGGAAAAAGAGTACCGCTTCGCGCTTAAACAGGAAGACGGCGCTATGGAGGAACTTGAACTGGAAGATTCAAACGCCGCCGCACACGCGAAATACATAAGAGCGATTACATTGATCGCTCCTCAACGGCATACTCAAACCATGTACCTTCCAACCGGCGAAAAGTATTTTGAGGCTCTCAAAGAGGCGCTTGAAAAGGCGCAGCGTTTTATATTCCTCGAATACTTCATTATCGAGCAGGGAGTCATGTGGAATGAGATACTTGAGATACTTGCGCGCAAGGTTAAAGAGGGCGTCGATATACGCGTTATGTACGACGATCTGGGGTGCATGTTCACTCTGCCTCAGAGATACACAATGACGCTTGAGAAACTCGGGATAAAGGCGTGTGTATTTCATCGTTTCAACAGCATACTGAACGCCAGATTTAACACCCGCGACCACAGGAAAATTTGCGTGGTTGATGGAATCATAGGTTTTACCGGTGGCGTCAACCTCGCCGACGAATACATCAATGTTTATGAGAAGCACGGGCACTGGAAGGACAGCGGCATAATGCTTACGGGTGAGGCGGTTTGGAGCCTCACGGTGATGTTTCTGTCAATGTGGGATTGCGTATACAGAGATAATAAAACGTTTACTGGCTTTGCCCCGATGTGCGATACGGCTGAAATCCCCGACGACGGCTATGTGCTTCCCTATCACGATACGCCGATGGATGATGAACCCGTGGGTGAAAATGTCTATATAAATCTTATATACAGAGCAAAAAGATATGTATATATCACCACGCCCTATCTCATCGTCGATGACAAGATGCTCGCGGCGATGAGAACCGCGTCTCGCTCTGGCGTCGATATCCGCGTAATCACGCCCGGAATACCGGATAAAAAATTCGTCAACATAATGACCAAGTCCTACTACGAGCCTTTATTAAACGCGGGCGTTCGTATTTTTGAATACACGCCGGGGTTTATCCATTCCAAAACTCTCGTTTCAGACGACGAACTCGCCGTCGTGGGAACCGTCAATCTCGACTACCGCAGCTTTTACCTTCACCATGAGTGCGCCGTATGGCTGTACAAATCAAAGGCGGTTGGTCAGGTAAAGGAGGATTTTATTGAAACGCTGGATAAATGCGCGGAGGTAACGCTGGATACAATGGAAAAGAAAAACGCGCTGCAAAGTATGGCGCGCGCCGTTCTTCGCGTTTTCGCCCCGCTGATGTAGCGTTAAGGCGCAACCGCTTATGCGGGTTTTTCTCATTTTCTGTAAATACGGCAATCGAGCGCCAAGGTTTCAGCGCTCGATTGCTATTTCTCTTAACAGACTCAACTGGCCTGTTTTTCGTACTCTTCCTCCTCGAGTTTGCGGTACGCGACCTTGCCCACCAGCGTCTTTGGCAGCTGATCGCGGAATTCTATGTCGTAAGGCACGGCGTATTTGGCGACGTTTTTCTTGCAGTATTCAAGAAGCTCCTGTTTAACCTCGTCCGTCTTGGGTACGCCGGGCTTGAGCATTATAAACGCCTTGACCTTCTGCATCTTATAGCTGTCCTTTACGCCTATGACGCAGGACATGTGAACCTTCTCGTGGGCGTCGAGTATATTTTCTATGCGCGAGGGATAGACGTTATAGCCGCTCGTTACGATCATGCGCTTTATGCGCTGGCGGAAGTATACGAAGCCGTCCTCGTCCATGGTTCCAAGGTCGCCGGTATGCACCCAGGTAAGCCCGTCCGCGTGCGTTTTAAGCGTCTGGGCGGTTTCCTCGGGTTGATTTACATACTCCATCATAACCGTAGGGCCGCTTAAGCATATTTCGCCTTCAACGTTATAGGGAACCTCCTGCTGCGTTCCGACCTTGACGATTTTATAATAGGTATCCGGGAAGGGCAAGCCTATGGAACCTTCGCGCGACATGTGCGGAGGCGTGAGGCACGAGGCCGTAACGCATTCGGTCGTGCCGTAGCCCTCGCGAAGCTGTATAGTGGCCTTATGGTCTTTGAGGAAGGCGTCAAAGCGCTTTTTAAGTTCTATCGTCAGAGAATCCCCGCCGCTGAACGCTCCTTTGAGACAGCTAAGATCCAGGTCTTCAAGGCCGGGAAGCCTCAACAGCGCCTCGTAAAGCGTAGGCACTCCCGCTATGAAGTTGGGTTTGAACTTTTTCAGAAGCCCCGCGTAGCTGTCGGCGGTGAAGCGCGGTATAAGTATGCAGCGCCCCGCGTTCATCATCATCGAGTGTATGCAAACTCCCAGGCCAAACCCGTGAAACATCGGCATGACAGAGAGCATCTTGTCCCCCGGCTTGAACATGGGGTTCGTCGCCACGATCTGAGCGCCGAGCGCGTTGAAGTTGAGGTTTGAGAGAAGTATGCCCTTCGTGGTTCCGGTCGTTCCGCCGCTGTAGAGTATGACCGCGGGGTCGCCGGCGACGCGCTTTTGCCTGTATTCGCCGGATACTCCATTGCCCTTTGCGAGAAAGTCCTTCCACCATATGACGTCGGCGTCCTTGGGAACGGGTTTCACCTTGCGCCCCTCGGTCAGTTTATAGCCTATCTTCATTATTCCCGTCATGCCGTCGGCTACGCTCGTGAGTATAAGGTTCTTAAGTTCAGGCGTATCGTGCCTTATGGCTTCGAGCTTTGAGTAAAACTGGTCGAGGGTTATGCAGGCGACGGATTTCGAATCGTTCAGGTAAAACTCTATCTCCTTTTCGCCGGACAGGGGGTGTATCATATTCGCTATGCCGCCCATCATGTTGACCGCGTAGAACATTATAACCGTCTGCGGGGCGTTGGGCATACATATGGTTACCCTGTCGCCGGGCTTAACGCCTGTAGCGACGAGCGCCCTGGCGCACTGGTCGATCTGTTTTACTATATCGGAATAGCGGATATGGCGCCCCATAAAGTCACAGGCCACGTAATCCGGGTATTTCAGGGAGATGGCTTCCACGGCGTCGAACATCGAGCCTTTCTGGTAGTCGAGGGTGGCGGGAACTTCCCCGAGGTTCTTTATCCAAGGCGTTTTGACAACTGCGCTTATCATAATATCACAGGCTCCTTTGCGGGTTTATCGAGCAATTCTGGCTGCGTGAGCAGCTTTTTTAACAGCTTCACCGTCTGCGAGTAATAATATCCGTCGGCGATCCTCTCGTCGAGCGTTATGCCTATATCTACGACCTCGTGGCTCGTAACGCAGCCGTCTTCGTTGACCTTTCTCTGCGTCCTTATCTTGCCCACCACTATGAATACGGAGGTCGTACCCCAGTTGAACAGGTGATGGTATCCCGCTTTCAGTCCGATGGAGCCGAGGTTTGACAGGAAGACTGTCGCGTGATTGGGATCGACGCTCATAAGCGACTGCGGAAGCTTGCCCTTTTCATCGAGCAGGCGCAGTATCGCCATAACGAAGCTCAATATAGGTCGCGGCATCTTGCACAGCACGTCCATGACATTGTTGGCGTCGTCCTTCTTTTCGCTTCGGCAGACGTTTATCTGCTCCATTATTCTCTCGTGTACAAGATCCATCGTGCTGTCCGGGCCGAATTTTACAAACGCCAGTCCCTCGTGCGCCCCGTCCGCGAACTGGCGCTTGACGACGAACGCGCATGATACTTCGTCTCTTTGATATATTCTTCGATTCTTTATGAACCGGTTCATATCCGGCCTGAGCGTGATCGTCTTCACAACGGCGGCGATTATCGCGTGAAAAAGAGTATACCTGCCGTTTTGCGAATTCGCGTTTTTCATTTCGAGGTACTTATTTACCTCGTCAAGCTCTATGGTTTCCGATATGAACGCTTCGTTGTCCGCGCGATCGAGATATATATAGGGCATGATAACATGCATGGAATCAAGTCCCCTTACCTCTCTTGCGTCCGGCCTGTCGCCGCGTCGTCTTTTATTCTCCAATACTATCGCCTCCGTAATTATGGCGCAATTGTGAACGCCATAATATTGTCACATTCAAAATACAGCTAACCCGCAGGCAGCGTTACGGTAAATGCGCTTCCCTTTCCCGGCTCGCTGGCAACGTCTATCGTAGCGCCTGTCAAATCGAGTATCCTCTTTACGAGCGGCAATCCAAGCCCGTTGCCACCGGTATGGTGGCTTATGTCGGCCTGGTAGAACTTTTCGAATATCCTCGACATGGTAGCTCCGTCCATGCCTATGCCGTCGTCCTCAAAGCGCACGCTCACGCCAAAGCGCACCTTGGACATCGTGACTTTTATATTCCCGCCTTCCGGCGTGAACTTGATCGCGTTGTCGAGCAGGTTTTGCCAGACCTGCTCCATAAGCTCCTTGTCGGCGCGCACCTTCGCCCTGAAAAGGTCGACCTGTATGGTCTGCTTCTTTTTTTCAATGCGAGGGTGCATGGCGTTTATCATCCTGCGAAGCTGTTCGTCCACGAAGAACCTCTCCCCTGCGCCGACTGTCGGGCTGGATTCGAGCCTCGTGAGCTTTAACAGGTTATCAGACAGCTTAGACAGGCGCATACACTCTTCCCAGATCATATTCGCGTATTCGCGCCTGTCCTCCGGGGAAAGCTGGTCGTACTGAAGCATGCGGGCGTATCCTATTATAGAGGCGACAGGCGTTTTAAGCTCGTGGGAGAGGTTGCTCGTGAAATCGCGCCTCAGATACTCTATGCCTTTCAACTCGTGAGCCATAAGGTTGAAGTTTTCGGTCAACTCCGCAAGCTCCTTTATCCCTCCGCTGAACCTGGGCATATGGGGATCGACTATTATGTCAAAGTTGCGCTTGGCTATCTGCCTCGTGGCTTCGGTCAGGTTTACAATCGGCTGCGCCATTCGCCGCGAGATTATAAACACCAGCGCTATACCGATGCCTATAAGTATCAGATTCCCTAATAGACTTCTAAGAAGCGCCGTTATAAGCACGCTGTTAAACGGATAGGTGCTTATGACCATAAGCGCGTTGCCTATACAGAAATAAAGCTCCTTGGCAAAATAAGGCCCTTTCGCGACGTTCTCCCCCGATTTGACGATAAGCCCTTCCTCTTGCGTAAGCTCGTCCCAATCGGCCAGCGAAACCTGCCACTGCGTGTTTTTCAATATATCCTGCATATCCTCCGGGGGGATATGCGCGCTTTCATCCAGTGCTCTGACTATTCCCGCAATGGAGCTTTGCCAGTTGACCATCTCCCCGTCTATATATCCAAGGTTCATAAGCACCGTCGTTGCGCCCGAAAGAAGAACCGTAAGCAGCAGCACCTTTATGAAATTACCTATGAGCTTGCTGCTGAAGTCGGGCAGCCTAAGCTTTCGCAATTTGCGACACCTCCGAACGGTAGCCAAGTCCCCGAACGGTCGATATTTTAAAATCATCGACGTCCGACAGCTTCTCCCGCAGCCTCTTTATATGGACGTCAACGGTTCGCTCGTCGGTATCGCAGCTCACGCCCCAAACCTCGTCCATCAACTGCCTCCTCGTAAGAAGCATATTGGGATAGGACAATAACATGAAAAGAAGCCCGAACTCCTTTTTAGGAAGCGTCCTTTTTTCCCCCTTAACCGTTATAGACAAATCCAGGTCGTTGAGCGTCGTATCCCCCACGCGAATCAGGTGGTCGCTTTGCATATTGGCCCTGCGAAACAGCGCCTTTATCCGCAAAAGCATCTCGTCGAGGTCTACGGGCTTTACCATATAGTCGTCCGCTCCCGCGAGAAAGCCAAGCTGCTTGTCCGAGAAATCGCTCTTGGCGGTCACGATAAGTATCGGCAGGCGTTTGTCGTATTCCCTGAGCGCGCGCGTAAGCTCGTATCCGTCGAGGCGCGGCATCATGATGTCGCATATGGCTATGTCGATTTTGATGTCCTTCAAAAGCTCCAGCGCCTCGATGCCGTCGCCCGCGTCAAACACCTCGTATCCATTCATGCGCAAAAAAGCGCACATCATCTTGCGCTGTCCCGGATCATCCTCGGCTACAAGTACGCGAAACACCGCGCTCACCTCTTTCAGCGCCCAAATAATAGCATCGTTAAATGAACAGAAAATGAACTTCGAATGTCGTTTTCGAAGTTCATCTATATTTCACTTTTCTTTGCGCGGCAAGCTCAAACGCTTTATTCAATGGGAAAATCGAAGTAGTCATCAGGCCATGGCTCGTCTATGAGCGAGTAGTGCCACCACTCGTTATTATAGGGATTAAAGCCGCTGTCTTCCATTATTTCCTTTAACAAACGACGGTTTCTGGCCGCCTGTTCGGATATTCCGGAGGCGGCATGATGGGAGGAAGCATCCATCAGATCGAATATACCTCCCATGTCCAATAGCGCCTTCGTGTCCTTGATGCAAAGCGTCAAATCGACGGCGCTGCCGCGGCTGTGCGCGGAGCGCTCGCTCACGTATCCAAGGGGTATGATATCCGCCTTGTCGATGTTCGGATAATGAGCGGCCTTTGTCCGTCCGTTTTCGGGTTCTCCAGCCCACTTCACAAAGCGCCTCACCGCGCGAAGCGGCCTGTAACCGTCCCAGAGGAACAGGGCAAGCCCTTTTTCCCGCGCTATTCGCGAAGCGAGGGCAAGCCCCCGCGCCAACTGCGACGTTCCTACGATTCGGTTGACCTCGTAGCCGTCTACTTTTGAACCGGTAAAATTGTCGGATGTATGGTACTTTGCGTCCCAGTAAATGCCCGGAACGGCTTCGTCAAGATAAACGAATCCCTCGCGCATGGAATGCCGGACTCTCCTTAATAATTATTGGCGGACTATCTCCGTGTACCCCGGTTAATAGTCCGCGCGAATGTTTTTATTATACGCTCTAATACAGCACCGAGTAGACGCTTGAGATCCAATAGGCGCTTCCGTAGTAGTCGATTCTGTACCAGGCCACTCCCCTGTCGTCATAGGACGTCCTGCCGTCATAATCGAATACGTCGCCTTCCTCGACGGATGTGACGATTCTGTAATTGAGGCCGGGGCCGCGTCGTATGTTGACGCTCGCCGTCGCCTCGACATACTGTTCATAGTCTTCGTCAACAAGATAAGAATACGTCGAGGATATCCATCCCGTACCCTTAGAGCACCTTATTCTGTACCAGGCGACGCCCCGGCTGTCATAGCGCGTCGAGTCCATATAGACGAATATATCCCCGCTGGCGGCATATGAGATGATGTCGTAATTGAGGCTGGGGCCTGAGCGGATGTTGGCCGAAGCGGTGGCCTCAACGTAAGACCAGTAATAAGGATCTGGATCGCGGCTGTTCACAAGGCGTGAATATACCGACGACACCCATCCCTTTCCGGCGGAACATTGAACCTTATACCAGGCTATGTCCCTGTAGTCGTATCTCGTCGAGTCGAGGTACGTCAGATAGGTTCCCTCGGAAGCTGTGGAAATTACGGCATAGCCGGGGCCGGGGCCTGAGCGAATGTTGACCGAACCTGTCGTTTCCACATATGAAGCCGCCGCGAACGCGGGGACGCTGAACAGCGCTGAAATCAAACTGATCATCAAAACCATGCAGATAATAAATCTTATCTTCTTCATTATCATAACCTCCCATCTGTGGATTAGACTGGAAAACGCCAAAAAAAGTTACCGTCGCGAGGAAACTTTCGTCGGTAAATTTTGGAGGAACATATTACCGTTGCAAATCGTCTAATCAAGTAATCAATGCACAAAGGAGAATACCACTATGAAAAAACTTATATCCATACTCTTGACGCTTACGCTCCTGTTTGGCGCGGCTATGGCCGAGGCTGATGACGAATACCGCATGTCGGCGCTGATTACTTCGGTAGACGGCAATCAGTTTACAGTCAGATGGGCCAATGGAGAACAGTACGCCTTTAACGTATCCGATGACACTGATTTAAGCGATTTGACGGGCGGGCTGAACGCCGGTAAAACCGCTTTTATAAGCTACACGGGACAAATCGACTGGGAGAATCGCGACGCCTCGTCGGTTCACGTCGATTATATCTCCGACGGCTATATGGATGAGATAGATTACATGTCGGGCGTCGTCATTGACGCGACTATGCACTCCGTTACGATAAGCTGGGTAAACGGCTTTGAATACTCCTTCGCCGTAGACGGCGACGCGGAGGTTTGTGAGTTCTCGCTCGGAGACACGGTGAGGATTGGCTTCATCGGCATGATCGACTGGGAGAACGCCGACACCTCCAACACCCATCTTGTTTCCATAGAAAAGGGGCATCCCGAGACGGTCAGCCAAGTCGAGGGAATTGTCTACGACGCGACCATGCACACGATAACCATCGAGACGGACGACGGAGAACTGTACGGCTTTTCGAATTCGGGCGACGCCGATACCTCGTCACTGCCGGAAGGCGTAGTTCTGGGAGAAAGGGTTGTCATATCTTTCACAGGTTCGCTTGAATACATCGATTACGCTCACATGATCGCCGTCGAGGGGGCGTAACTATCGCAGCTAATAAAGGGGCTGTCGCGTTAAGACAGCTCCTGAATCAAATTATTGTTACAACAACGGTATTACAGGAGCGGATCAGACGAGTTCATAGCCGTTCTCCTCGTACCATCTTTCAATGGCAATAATATCAGATATAGTTTACGATCAGAATAGCCGCTCCGAGCACGGTGAGCACCACGCCGGTAGCGCGGTTGAGCACGATGGGGCTTGCTTTGTTGGCGAACCGGGCGGCGATTCTTGCCCACAAAAGGGTTGAGGCGACGCAGAACGCCAATGTCCACATATCGGGCGCGCCTGAAATTGCGAAGTGGCTGACGGCGCCTGTAAAGGCAGTAAACGCCATGATAAACACGCTCGTTCCAACAGCAGTCTTAAGCTCGTATCCCAGTACGGACGTCAGTATCAACAGCATCATCATTCCGCCGCCCGCGCCGATGAAGCCGCAGATGAAACCCACCACCGCGCCGCAGATTACCGATTGCGCCGCTCTTTTCGTCGCGGACGCCTGTCCCATGGCCTCGCGCGTCGTCATGACGGGACGGACTATGAACTTAATGCCCAAAAACAGCGTCATAAACATCGAGAAATTACCCATCGTTGTTACGGGAACGAGACTTGATACCCAACTGCCTACCATCGTAAACAGCAATACGAACGCCATCATCAACAGGCCGTTCTTGATATCCAGATTCTTATTCTTTCCATATGTGTAAGCCGATACCGCGCTTGCCAATACGTCGCTCGCCAAAGCTATTCCCACGGCCTCGTAAGCCGGAATGTCCAAAAACGTTATCAGAACAGGGCTTATGACGGCGGCGGCGCTCATACCCGCAAAGCCCGTGCCGAGGCCGGCGCCTATGCCGGCAATGAAACAGATGATAAACTTGTAAGGCATGGAATTATTTACCTCGTTCTAATGGATTTGCGGATGTTGAAAGCTATTTTTGTAAACAAACGCTCCAGTTCACGCCGATCTTCTTCGGTAAAGTCCATGAGTACAGACTTTGAGAACGATTCCTGCGCGGCTTGACCCAGACGTATAGCTTCTTCAGCCACAGGTGTAGGAGAAAGATGAACGGTCTTTCTGTTGCCGGATCTGAACTGAGCGCAAATGAATCCCCGTTCCGTGAGCGAGCGAACCGCCGCCGACACATGGGATTTCGTCCACTGTCTGAGTCTTATCGCGTCGGACGCCGTATCGTATTCGGGATTATTTGCGAGAAACAGCAACAAATTCAGTTCCATCCGATTCAACCCGACTTTGCGGCTTACCGGGTCAAGCGCCTGGTCATAAATGAGCTTAAACAAAAGCGCGTCGTCCCAGAATCTGCGATCTACAAGCATAGTCAAACCTCCGATTGTTCAAAATAGAACAATCGAATTATAGTCCAACGCTTTATACATGTCAAGTAAAAAATTATGAACAAATGCATTGCGATAATTACGCGACCGGGTTAAACCTCGAAATGACCTTAAAAAAAGCGTCCGCGAAGGTGCGCTTCTCGGTGCCCCTTTCGACTACAAGCGGCTGACTGGCAACTACCACGCCGTCAACGACGGCGCTCGCTACGCCTATGACAGCACCTGTTCTCACGGGAGCTATGAGCTTTTCCTCGGTTTCGATTATTATTTGTGCCTGTTCATCCAAAGCCAACGCCGCTAAAAGAGGGCGAGGGGCTATCGCGTGAACGTGGTCGTCTATGCCGTCCTGAACCTCTATCTTCCCGACCCTTTGACCCATGACGAGAAATACATTAAGCTTGTAATTCTCAAATCCCCAATCGAGAAGCTTTTCGGCCTCGCCAAACCAGTTCGCGCAGTTTAAAACCGCTCCTATAAGCTCCATCCCATCTCTCTTGGCCGAGAACACGAGGCACCTGCCGGCCTTATCGGTAAATCCGGTCTTTATGCCGGTAGATTGAGGGTAAGTCGTCAGGAGCTTGTTTTTATTGGTAAGCAGGCGGTCGTATTGATTCCCCGCCCACGGTATGGTTTTGCTTTTTGTGGACACGAGCGTTCTAAACACGGGATATTCCATGACTTCCCGCGCTATTGTAACCATCGCCAGAGCGCTGGCCTCGTGTCCGTCGGCGTCGAGTCCGTGCGGGTTGACGAAGTTCGCGTCCGCGCCAAGCCTCGCGGCTTCGCGGTTCATAATCGCCGCGAAGCTGTCCACATCTCCGGCGACATGCTCGGCAAGCGCGACCGCGGCGTCATTTCCCGAGCGCAGCATCAGACCGTAGAGCAATTGCTCTACAGTCAAGGTCTCCCCTGCTCCCAGGTATATGGATGTTCCCGGAACTCCGCTCGCGTTTTGCGACGCGGTTACTGTTTCATCAAGTCCGCAATTTTCAAGCGTCAACAATGCCGTCATTATCTTGGTGGTCGAAGCTACTGGCAACCTCTCGTTCTCGTTTTTTCCATACAGCACCCTGCCGCTGCCCGCCTCTATGAGCACCGCCCCCTTTGCGTCAATATCAATATCTTCCGCGACGGCGCCGGAAAGCAGACAACATATCATCACCATGGCAATAATAAAACGCATCGACTCACCCCTAAGTCAATGCGTATGATAAAAACCCGCTTTATATGTCCGGCAAACGAAAGATTACAGCCCTCAAATTTTTGTTACTATCCCAATATGTCGAACAGGCTTACCTGGCTGGTTTCGGGCATATCGCCAAGCGCCCCCGCCTGCGCCATAGCGTCTACGACGCCGCGCGGAACCTTGCGGTTTACCATGTCCTCGCGGGATATGAACGGCCCCGTCTCGCGCGCCTTGGCGAGGTTAACGGCGGCGGACAGTCCCAGTCCGGGTATAGCCGAAAGCGGCGGGAGTATGCTCTTTTCGCCCGCGACGATAAAGTCTTCGGGGTGGGATTCGTATAAAGACAGCGGCAATACGCTTATTCCCCGAAGCGACATCTCGATAAGTATCTCCAAAAGGGCTATCTCGTCCTCCGATTTTCCTCCCTTTTCTTCCGACTGGCTCTGTATATCGTCTTTAAGTTTTCTGAGGTATTCCGCGTCGCCTATCATGCGCAGGGCGTCGAACGCCTCGCGGTTTCTCATGAGAAAGCACGCGTAGTACTCGGTCGGATAGTAAATCTTGAAATAGGCTATCCGCAGAGCCATCGTGACGTAGGCTACGGCGTGAGCCTTGGGGAACATGTATTTTATCTTTTTGCAGCAGTCGATAAACCAGTCGGGCGTACTGGCCTCGCGCATGGCCTGTTCCATTTCGGGCTTCAGACCTTTGCCCTTTCTGACGGATTCCATAATGGTAAAGGCCATCTTGCTCTCGACGCCCTGCGCTATGAGCTGGTTCATTATATCGTCGCGCGTACACACGCACTTTCTAAGCGGCGCTATACCCGCCTTTATTATCTCCTGCGCGTTTCCTATCCACACGTCGGTTCCGTGAGACAATCCCGATATCCTTATCAATTCCTCCATGCTGTGAGGCTGGGTATCGACGAGCATCTGCCTGACAAAGCGCGTTCCAAACTCGGGAACGCCTAGCGTGCCCGTCTTGACGCCCAGTTCCTCAGCCGTCAATCCAAGCGCCGCGGGGCTTGTGAAAAGGCTTATTATATCCGCGAACACCTTTGGATCGTAAAGCGGAACGCTTTGCGGAGCTATGCCCGTCATATCCTGAAGCTTCTTTAGCATCGTAGGATCGTCATGTCCGAGTATGTCGAGCTTGACCAGCACATCGTGCATGGAGCTGAAATCAAAGTGCGTGGTTATGGTTTCAGACTGCATGTCGTCGGCGGGGTGTTGTATGGCGGTGAACTGGTATATCTGATAATCCTTGGGAAGCACTACCATTCCGGCGGGATGCTGACCCGTCGTGCGCTTGACTCCGGTACATCCAAGCGCGAGCCTCTGCTTTTCGGCGTTTGAGGCGGTCTTTCCGTGTTTTTCGAGGTATTTGAGCACATAGCCGTAAGCCGTCTTTTCGGCTATGGTGCCTATGGTTCCCGCGCGAAAGACGTTTTCCGTGCCAAAAAGCTCCTTAACATAGGCGTGCGCACGGGGCTGGTATTCTCCGGAGAAGTTAAGATCTATATCGGGAACCTTGTCGCCCTTGAAACCCAGAAAGACCTCGAAGGGTATGTT
Organism: Clostridia bacterium; assembly: GCA_030526935.1. Taxonomy (GTDB): domain Bacteria; phylum Bacillota; class Clostridia; order Christensenellales; family Aristaeellaceae; genus JAUNBY01. The sequence continues at coordinate 10,404 of JAUNBY010000001.1, read as the reverse complement.
GAATCCATCGCGGTTCATTACTGCGCCGCAATCGGGACAGTTCTTCTCCGGAAGGTCGAGACCGCAGGCGTATTTCTCGACATCCACGTCGAAATCGGAGCGCTTGCAATTCGGGCAAACGTAGTGAGGCGGCAGCGAATTGACCTCCGTTATCCCCGTCGCCCACGCGGCGTAGGACGATCCAACCGAGCCTCGCGAGCCTACGATATAGCCGTCCGAAAGCGACTTTGAGACGAGCTTGACCGCTATGTCGTAAAGCGTCGAGAAGCCGTAGCCTATTATGGAGCCTAGTTCCTTGTCGATGCGCTTTTGAACTATATCCGGAAGCGGATCGCCGTATATGGCGCGCGACTTTTCATATGTGAGGCGCTTTATATCGCCCTCAGCTTCCTCCCAGAAGGGCTGGAAGGTTTCCTTGCCCTCCGGATGGGGAATGAACACCGTGGTCTTCCCTACCATGTCGGCGATGGCGTTTGGCGCGTCTATTACGACCCGGCGGGCCATGTCCTTTCCCAGATAGCTGAATTCTTCGAGCATGTCGTCGGTGGTTCTGAAGTACAGCGGCGGCTGCTCGTCGGCGTCGGAAAATTCCTTTGCTGTCATGAGTATCGCCCTGTATATGGCGTCGTGAGGCTCCTTAAAGTGAACGTCTCCGGTGGCGACGACGGGCTTTTTAAGTTCGTCGCCGAGCTTCACTATCTTTCGGTTTATTTCCTCTATGGCCTTAACGTCGGGAAGCGTTCCCTCCCTCACCAAAAAGGCGTTGTTGCCGCGCGGCTGTATTTCAAGGTAGTCGTAAAACGATGCTATCCTTTTAAGTTCCGACCAGCTCTTTCCCTGAACCGCCGCCCTGTAAAGCTCGCCCGCTTCGCAGGCCGAGCCGATTATAAGCCCCTCGCGGAACTGCTCGATGAGCGAGCGCGGCATTCGGGGCGTCCTCTTATAATGCTTTAAGTGAGCCTCGCTTACGAGCCTGTATAGATTCGTAATGCCCGTTTGATTCTTTGCGAGCAGTATTATATGATAGCTCGATGTTTCCTCGCCATCGAACACGTCGTTGAGGTCGGAGAGCGTCTCCGCCTCGATTTTTCCGAGCATTATCATCATGGCTTTCGCGGTCGCGCGGGCGTCGTGTACCGCCCTGTGAGCGTCTTTTAGGGATACGCCAAGGGTCTTGCATACGGCGCCAAGCCTGTGGCTTTTCTGCCCCTTCAATACGCAGCGCGACATGGCCAGGGTATCGATTAGCGGGTGCGGGTAATCAAGCCCCGACTGGCTAAACGCCTTTGTTATAAAACCCCAGTCAAACGAAGCGTTGTGAGCGCACATGACGCTGCCCTCGCAAAAATCGTGAAAGGACTTTATAACCTGAGATATATCGGGCATGTTCATTACCATGGCGTCGTTTATGCCCGTAAGCTCTATGACCTTTTGCGGTATGGGACGCCTTGGATTTATGAGCTGGCTGAATTCGTCCACTTCGCGCCCGCCCTGATACTTGACCGCGCCTATCTCCATTATGACGTCGCTGTTGGAATTAAGCCCCGTGGTCTCGACATCAAACACGACAAACGTCGCGTCGGCCAGGCTTCTCGAATCCGCCCTGTCCACCAGCATGGCCTTATCCGCTATAAGATAGCCCTCGCATCCGGGTATGAGCTTTATATTGTTCTTCTTAGCCGCTGAAAACGCCTCGGGGAACGCCTGCACGACGCCGTGATCGGTTATGGCTATGGCCTTATGTCCCCAGCGGGCTGCCTGGGCGATGAGATCGCTCGCCGAGGCGCAGGCGTCCATGGTGCTCATTTGAGTGTGCAGGTGAAGC
>JAUNBY010000001.1:0-8569 GCA_030526935.1 Clostridia bacterium | reverse complement strand
CTCCACGCGTTTGTCTACGCTGTTATCCTCGCGCTGAGGGACGCTTACGCGCATTATATCGGTCGCCCTTATGACGGGTTCTCTCTGATACTCGTCGTATATGTAATCGCCGCGAACCTTAACCCAGCTTCCGACCTTGACCTGTGTTGCCAGGTTGTCGTATTGAGCTTTTACCTGCTCGGGCGTGCTCTTTGAACGCTTGCCGCCTATGAAGGCTTTGCAGGACACCGAGCCCGTAAAGTCCGTTATGGAGAAGGTTACGAGCATCGTCGCGCCGTTCGCGAGTTCCCTGTCCTCGAAGGATATGACCTGTCCCTTTACGACAAGGCGTCCCTTGCCCTCGCTCAGTTGAGACAGCGGTATTTCCTCGTCGGTTATGGGCTTTCCCAGCGCCTGCTCGCTCGGGGGCTTTTCGGCGGTTTTTTGAGAGCGCATGGCGCTTTGCGCGGCGGCTTCGGATATGCGGTCGGCCTCCTGCTTCCGTTTTTGCGCTATATCGCGTATGCGTTTTTCGGTGTCGCCCGCAATTTCGACCGCGACTCGAACGTCCACGTCGAAAAGCACCTTGAACAGATGAGCTATCCTAGCGTCTATCTCCTGGCGCGATATAAAATCGACGCCGAACTGGTCGTTTACGTGAATGGAAAGCCTGCCGTCTTCTATGCTCCAATCGTCGGGCGAGCTTAGATGCACCTTCGCTCCGGGATTATCGCGGGCGATGAGAGAGGTTATAAAGGGCCTTACGCTTTGCGCGTCCGACAAAACATCCCGCTTAAGGGCGGGATAGGACACGCGAAGCTTGACGTTCGCCCGCGTCAGCGCCTTTTGAAAAACCGCCTCCATGTTTCGAAACTCGTCCCCCGTCAACAACCTTGAAGCGGTCATGGTGATTATGAATCTGTCGCCCGCGCGGTTGGCCGTCACTTTGTCAAGTGTCATTATCTGAGCAAGCTCGGGATCGACGGGAGCGATCAGTGATGTCCAGTTACTCATTTGCAAGCGCCTCGCCGAGCAGTTCCTCTATGGCTTTAACTAGAGCCGCGTATATATCACCTTCGATTTTTACGTTCGGCTTTCCCTTCATGAAAAGCACGCCCGCTCCCGCTCCGCCCGCGACGCCTACGTCGGCTTCGCGAGCCTCGCCGGGGCCGTTGACGACGCATCCCATTATCGCGACCTTTAAGGGCTTTTTTATATGACGCGTGGCGTTTCTTACCCTGGTCGCCAGACCCTCGACGTCGATTCCGGTTCGCCCGCAGGTGGGGCAGCTTATTACGTCCACGAAGTCGCGCCTGATTCCGGCGGCGTTTAATATATCTATAGCCGCCTTGACCTCCATCACTGGGTCGCCCGACAGCGAAACCCTCATGGTATCCCCTATGCCGTCCAGGAGCAGCGCGCCAATTCCTATGGCGGATTTGACAAGTCCCATTTCACAGGTTCCAGCTTCCGTCACGCCTATGTGCAGGGGATAATCGCAGGAGGAAGCGGCGAGCCTGTAGGCCCTCACGGTGTCCGCGACGTCGGAGGTCTTGAGGGAGAGCACTATATCGCCGACTCCGTGCCTTTCAAGTATCTCCGCGTGACCCAGCGCGCTTTTAACAAGCGCTTCGGGGCATGGCCTTCCGTATTCGCGGAGGAGTTCCTTTTCGAGTGAACCCGCGTTTACGCCTACGCGCACGGGTACGCCGTGCGCCTTTACGCAGTCGCACAGCGTCTTTATTCGCCCTTCGTCGCCGATATTACCGGGATTTATCCTCACGGCGCTCACGCCCGACTCTATCGAGGATATGGCGAGCCTGTAGTCAAAGTGAATGTCGGCTACTATGGGAAGCGGCGACGCGTCTACGATTTCGCGGACGGAGCGGGCGGCCTGAACGTTATTGACAGTCATGCGGGCTATCTCGCAGCCCGCGTCAAAAAGCCTCTTTATCTGTTCTATGGTCGCGGGGGCGTCGGCGGTGTCGGTGTTGGTCATCGATTGTACGCTTATGGGAGCGCCGCCGCCTATTGGAACATTTCCAACTTTTACCTGTCTTGTCATATTTAACTCCGTTTCGGTTGAATTAAAAATGGATACATTAATAACTACCGTTCCACTACCACGGTTAACAGCACAAGGTCACCGCTGCCGGTATTTTCAATACTATGTTCCGATCCTTTTGGGCAAATATGACAGGTTCCGGCGCTCAGTTCCTCCGCCACACCGTCACAGATAGCACGTCAGGTACCGGAAATAACATAATTTATGTCGTCGCTCGTAACATGACTATGCGATCCAATGCTACCGCCAGCGTGAATGCTACATTGGATTATTTTTCTATACTCGTCCATGTGCATTCTGACGGTCATTTCTCCGCTGCCATTATTCATTCCCGGCACAGTTCTTGACTGCATTGGGTTAAAATCTATCAGCATAGTTCATTCCCCCATCATGGAGTATTAAATCAAGTCCCATCATGGATTTCTTTTAACAAACGGTGTCCCGTCGCAGTTTTGAATACGTTTTTGCGGAATTGCCCGATGGCTGTGGCGTACTTTTCAGACTCGCCGGCATTCACCAAAAAGTCCGCCTCAAGCAGAATCTGGTAATCAATACCGTTAACCGCGTCGTATGTGTGGTGATGCGTCACAAGGAAAATTACCCGCTTCTCCACCTCCGGTGAAAGGTGAAACTCGCGCAGGAATTCTACGAGCAGAGCCTCGCTCTCCTCCTCCTGACGCGCACCGTTAGTGTTGCCATATTTCTCGCGGCAGAGAGGACAGGCGATGTCATGGACGATTGCGGCAATCTCCAAAGTATTCAGAGTCTCCGCGTCGATGCCCTCCATTTTTCCAATCAACGAGGCAAACGCGTGTACCTTGATAAAATGGTTGATGTCTCTGATATTTCCTTTATAAAACACGATCATCTTTTCTGTCAGTTTCTCTTTGAGCATTTTGCGTCACTTCCTCAGATTTCAATCTATCTGTAGCGTTTACAATGCGGCATATACGGGGGACGGCGTAGCCCGTTAGACAAACCATGCCTCGCGAAAGTTCCGGGAGCGCAATGCGCTCCCCTACGGAGTCGTTGTTGCGTAGCGTCGATAGTTTGCGGGGTTGGCCGTTAGTGTAACAGACAACTCGGGAGCTATTGTTTTCTGATCCACCAGCCGCCTGCATTGATATAGCCATTGCGTTCCATGAATGGTACAAGGATTCTTATTTGTCCGGTAGATACTATTGAAATGCCTTCATTTTTTAATATCGTAAAGATTTTTTCTTGATAGAATTCCATCAAATCATACCACTCATCAGTAATTGCGCAAGCATAGCCCCAATCTACAGTGCCTTCTTCATAATCATATTCATTATCTTCCACCCAGCAAAACTGGTTGCTGGAAACTGCAAATGCGGTTGCTAACTCTTGTTCTGACGGATTATCACCATAATAATCCTTTAACTCGGCAGCCGTTACATTTGGCAAGGGTTCTTCTCCCATTATAAACATATCCGCCTTTACTCCTCCCTCTTCCGCCTACCCCCCCCGTTATCAGCCTTGCTATGTCCCTGTATGTAAGCAGCACCATCAGCCCCAACAGCGCAATTATACCACCCGCGTGTATCCATCCCTCGTGTTCGGGCTTTATCGGCTTGCGCCTTACGGCTTCTACCACCTGAAACAGCAGCCTTCCCCCATCGAGTCCCGGCACGGGAAAAAGGTTTATAATGCCCAAATTCATAGATATGAGTATTATCATATAAAGCGTCATATCCATGCCCTGCTGCATCTGCGTGGACATCATGGTTATGGCTCCGACGGGTCCTGCGGTATCCTCTATGCCCTCTCCGGTCGTAAACATGTTTCTGAGCGCGTCGAGCATTACCGTCAATACGTTCCAAACGGCGCTGAAGCTCTGACCGAGCGCGTCCGGCAGATTATATCTGTAGTAATAGCCTCCGAGGTATATGCCTATTTGCACGCCTCCCTCGACTGGTTGCGCGGCGATATCGACGTCAAACGTCTCGTCATTGCGCTGAATAGTAAATGTCATTGGTTCGTCTGGCTCGTTCTCGCTGATTATCTCAGATATGCGAAGATGGCCTTCGTAATCGAAGGATATCTCCTCGCCGTCTATCGAAACGATTACATCTCCCGACCGCAAGCCCGCCAGCTGTGCGTTTGTTCCCTCCATGACGTCGTAGACGACGGGGGCGTTAAACACAACGCCAATCGCCATCAGATATACGACCGTAGCTATATACGCGAGCACGAAGTTCATAAAAGGGCCTGAGAATGTAACTATCATCCTCTTGAAAACGCTTTGCTTATTGAACGCGCCTTCGGCGTCGCTGTCGTCGTCTTCTCCGACGAAGCGGCAGAATCCGCCAAGCGGCAAAAGCCTTATAGAATAAAGGGTGTTTTTTCTTTTTTTACTTATGAGACTTGGGCCGAAGCCTATGGAAAACTCGTCTACCGCTATGCCGCACGTACGCGCGGCGAGAAAATGTCCCAGTTCATGGAAGAATACGATCACGCCAAATACGACTATGGCGAGAATGATATACAGCGCGTTTGTCATTTCAAATCCTTTCGATTGATTATTTCAAGCGTCATAATCCGAGCGACCCTGTCGCATTCATAAACCGCCTGTATGCTGTCGGCGTTCATACGCGGGATTCTTTCAAGCGCTTCTTTCACTATGCCGCATATTCCGCCGAACGATATTCTCCCTCTTATAAACGCCCCAACCGCTTCCTCGTTCGCCGCGTTGAGCGCTATGGGTGCGCTTCCCCCCGCCTTCAGAGCTTCTGTCGCGAGTTTAAACAACGGATAGCGCCTCTCGTCCACATCGTAGAAGGACAATTTGCTTACGTCCGCGAGATCGAGCCTTTTCGCTCCCGTATCTACCCTTTTGGGATAGCTCATGGCATATGCTATGGCGACGCGCATATCGGGAGTTCCCAATTGCGCCAGCATCGCGCCGTCCTCGAACTCCACGAGCGAATGGACGATTGAATCCGGGTGCATTATAACGTCGATTTTCTCCTGTGGCATGTCGAACAGGTATTTAGCCTCCATAACCTCGAGACCCTTGTTCATCATCGTCGCGCAATCGACGGTTATTTTAGCGCCCATGTTCCATGTAGGGTGCCCCTTTACGACGTCTGAAACCTTCGCGCTGTCGAGCTTATCAATATCCCAATCGCGAAGAGAGCCGCCTGAGCAGGTGAGTATCAACCTCGACGGCGCGTTTTTATTCGCGGCTTCGAGGCACTGGAATATGGCGCTGTGCTCGCTGTCTACGGGTATGAGCTTTACTCCGCGCTCGCGGGCTTTATTCATGACGAGGTTTCCGCCCGTCACAAGGGCTTCTTTGTTGGCAAGGAGCACCCTTTCGCAGCAGTCCAACGCCGTAATTACCGCGGGAAGTCCCGCTATGCCGACGACGCTCGCCAGCGCGTCGTCGGGTCTGGCGGCTTTTAGCGCCTTTTCCGAGCAATCCTCCCCGAAAAACCATCCTATGTCCTTCAGGTCGTCGGGTATGCTTTCAGGCTCGACGACGAGACCCGCGACTTGCGGCTTCAGTTTTCTCGCGAGGTCAAAAAGCCGCTCCGAACGGCCATGCGCCGTCAAGACCGTCGCGTCGAACATATCGGGATGCCTCATAACGACGTCCGCCGCCTGCGTGCCTATGGAACCCGTCGCCCCCAATATCGCGATAGTCCTCATCAAATCATCCTCTGTACGAAAGTAAGGTAGCAATATACGACCGCCCCGGTAAATACCACGGAGTCCATCCTGTCCATCATTCCTCCGTGACCGGGGAACATGGTTCCATAGTCCTTTATGCCGCAGTGCCTTTTTATCATGGAAGCGCTCAGATCCCCCAACGGCGCGGCGATTCCCGTCAAAACGCCTATTATGACGAAATGGCGCAGGGGAAGCATATCAAATACAAACGTTCCTGAGAGAAAGCCCAGTACCAACGGCGTCAATACGCAGGTCACCACCGACATCGCCAGCCCCGCCACGGCGCCCTCCACGGACTTTTTGGGGCTGAGGACAGGCGAAAGCTTTCTCTTCCCGAACCTGCGGCCTATGGCGTAGGCCGCGACGTCGTTGAGCATGGCTGTCAGAAAACACAGTCCGATTATGGTTGTCGCGAGCGTCTGAGGCTGCATATCCATCAGCGGGAACATGAGCGTTATAAGCATTCCCGGATAGAGTATGGGCAAAACCGTAGCTACCGTGCCCTCCAAATCGACCGTGCCTTTGAACACGAGCGCCGAAAGTCCGATTATGCATAATAGCGCGCTCAACGCGAAAAGAGAGGTTTGACCAAGCGTCAAGTATACCGGCATGGCCGCGACGGAGTATAGTATACCCACCCAGCGCGCGGGCTTATATCCTTTTTTCGCGAATGCCGAATACATCTCCCACACCGACATGAACATCATAAACGCCAGCGTGACTCGCAAAGGCCATCCCTGTAAATACCATATGAGAACCAACACCGCCGCCATAATAATGCCGGTTGCGTTGCGCTTAAGCGCGTCGCTCACTCTCTCGGTTCTTGTTCTTTCGCTCATTATGACTTCACCTTTCCAAATCTCCTGTCGCGCGAAGCGTACACCCACAAGTCATCCAGAAATACCTGTCTGGTATAATCCGGCCACATTACGGGATTGAATACCATCTCCGCGTAGGCCGTCTGCCATGGCAGGAAATTGGAGGTGCGCATTTCGCCGCTGGTACGGATGAACAGATCCACATCGGGAAGTCCTCTGGTATACAGATAATCGGAGAACATGCCTTCGTCCAGTCGCTCGGGCGCTATCTCGCCTTCGACGGCCATTTTCATAAGCTTTTTAGCCGCGTTTACAAGTTCCTGGCGTCCGCCGTAGTTGAGGGCTATGTTGAGCTTGAGGCCGGTATTGCCGCCCGTTCTGTCCATGGCCTTTTTGACCGCCTCGCGCTGCGGTGCGGGAAGTCCCTCGACATCGCCGATTATCAATATACGAACGTTTTTTTCGTCCAGCTCGTCTATTTCCGACATGAAATACTGAAGCAGCAGCCCCATCAGAGTATCGACCTCGGCCTTGGGGCGCTGCCAGTTCTCGGTCGAAAAGGCGTATATTGAAAGCGCCTCTATGCCCCAGTCGTCGCAGGCGCGAATTATATCCCTGAGGGTTTCCACGCCAACCGAATGCCCCGCCGAACGCGGCATATTGCGGCTTTTCGCCCAGCGTCCATTGCCATCCATGACAATAGCCACATGCCGGGGCATGACCTCCGGCAATCCCGTATGCGCGGATGCCCTTCTGTTTCGTAAAAGCGCCGTCGCCGCTTTACCGGCGAAATCCCTTATGTTTTCTAAAAAGCTCATTTGCATCCCCTGATTAAACGCCCTTTTCGCCTTGTATGTCGTTAAAAAAAGCCGCCGTTATAACGCCGCTTTTCACGCGCACGACGCGGGCTGTTCCGGCATCGGAATCGCTCCTGGGAGACCTGGTATACTCTATAACGGGCGAGGCGCTGTCTAAGCGCCTCAGCGCCTCATCGAGCGGCAGGCCTAAAATCCCGGCGTCAATGTGGAGGGGATCGCGCCCCTCCGCATATTCACACTGATCGACGACATTATCGCGCATCAGACTGACATTATCTCCTTCTCCTTGTCGTCGCCGACCTTGTCCATTTCCTTTATATGGGCGTCGGTGACCTTTTGAAGCTCGGTATCCGCAAGCTTCATATCGTCCTCGGTTATTTCTGAATCCTTCTTCATCTTCTTGAGGGACTCCATCGTATCGCGGCGCACGGCGCGGATGGCGACCTTGCCGGCTTCGACCTGCTTTTTGACCTGCTTGCACAGGTCGCGGCGGCGCTCCTCGTTAAGCTCGGGTATGACGAGCCTTATGACCTTTCCGTCGTTAGAGGGGTTGATTCCCAGATCGGACTTTTGAATCTCCTTCTCTATCGCCGGTATCATCTTGGCTTCCCACGGGGCGATTACGAGCATACGCGGCTCGGGAGACGATATATTGCCCAATTGATTGAGAGGCGTGGGCGTTCCGTAATAATCCACCTGAATGCGGTCGAGTATCTGGGGATTGGCGCGCCCCGCGCGAAGGGTCGACAATTCGCGCTTAAAAACGGCGATGGTCTTGTCCATCTTTTCTCCAGCCGTTTTAATCAGGTCCTTATACATCATAAAGCATCCTCCTGTCGAGTAATATACATGATTGCTAAGGATTATTATAGCTGATATGGCTCAAATGTGCAAGAGAAAAAACTGATAAGCTCGAGACGCCGACGTAAACAAAATCCGCTTCCGTGCCTGAAAGCGAATTTTGTGTATCATCGTCTTCCCTCAAATACAGCAATTACCTCCGCGCCATCCGAATAATCGATATACCTGCGAAATCCATCGCTTTCTCGAAACATTAACGCGATACGCTAAGCTTTGACCGGTTTTACTCAGCCGTGGTTTAATCGGTTGTCACGCGACGTCTCGCTCAACCGTAAAATATGCTTGACAATATTGAATAAAAAGTATAGAATTGAGTAACATCTTCATTGGAGGGA
>JAUNBY010000121.1:7713-8435 GCA_030526935.1 Clostridia bacterium | reverse complement strand
TACGACGCTTATACAGGAGAAGTCCGATGTCGCGATGCAGGGGAGAGTATTCGGCTTGCTAAGTTCGGCTTATTCGGGCTTTTTGCCGCTGGGTATGGCGGTTTTTGGCCCCATGGCGGACGCCGTGCCGCTTTCGCGCATAATGGTAGCATCCGGAGCGGCGCTTGTGATTATAGCGCTGGCGGTGAGATTCAGTCGAGATATGTACGCGGGAAAGAACCAGAGCAACTTTCATAAATAAGTGGATGTATCTGTGAATCATTTCCGCCTTTGCTTTGCCAATAGGCCTTTTGACGTAGCGCAACTGCGCCCGCGGCTTTCAGGCTACGCAAGGCTAAAACTTCCGCGAATCCATCCATCTTATTTTCGTCGGTTGCTCTGGTGCTTTTGTTTATCACCGGGCATCGCCCTTCGCGCTTCTACCTGTACGCTCCGTACATGACCATATCGCGAACGTCACTCTCGTCAGGAACTCGCGTATTGCATTTGTGGTCGCCGAGGCGGAATGTATTGCGCACTATCGCCTGCGCATTTTCGCTGTTAATGCCGAGATCCTTCCAGTTAAGCCACATACCTATGCTCTTGAGGAACTCATCCATGGCTTCGCATGATTTTTCTGCGGCGAGGCTGTCATCGATGAGTTTGTCCTCGGGCTTCATCAGGCGATATAGCCAGGCAAACTTGTCGATAAGGCTCGAGTATGTAAAGCGCATATAAGCGGG
>JAUNBY010000121.1:0-7703 GCA_030526935.1 Clostridia bacterium | reverse complement strand
ATACGCTAAAGCCTCCCCGTGCATAACATGAGGGCATACCCCGCCAATCGCCATGCCAATGCCGTGCGGTACGGTGACGCCGGCTTCGTTAAGCGCGTAACCGGCGAGCGTGTCGGCCCAGGCCATTTTTTCGCGAAGTTCAATATTGTTAAGGTCATTCACGAGCTTCGGCAATGTTTCGAGCACGATGCGTATGGCTTCGCGGGAAAACACGGATGAAAACTCGTTTACGCGAATCGATGTGTATGACTCCCACGCATGGCAAAACACGTCGAATCCCGTGGACGCGGTTATGTGCTCGGGTACGCTCAACATGAGTTCCGGATCTATCACGCACGCTTTCGCGTAGAGATACGGCCCGTTCACTCCGGATTTATGTTGCTGTTCGGTAAGCGTAAGTACCGCGTTTGCGCATACGTGAGAACCGGTTCCCGAGGTTGTGGAAACGAGCAGAAACGGAAGCGTTCTTGCGGTCGGTTGCGTCTTCTGGAAAAAACAATAATCCCAAATGCTCCCCTCGTGCGTTATGCCTACGGCAACGCATTTCGCGGTATCCATCGCGGAACCTCCGCCCACACCCAATACGAAATCAGGATGAAACTCGCGTCCAACGCGGGCGCCTTCGTCAATGCTGTCAACCGTCGGGTTTGCTACTACGCCGTCGTATATGCAGGTATCTATTCCCTCGGCTTTTAAAATACCGTCGATCCTTTCGATAGTCTTGGCGAATCCGGATTTTGACGGGCGGGTTACGATAAGGCAGCGGGAGCCGTATTCGCGGGCGATTTTCCCGATGTTTTCAATAGATTTGCGTCCAAATATAAGCTTTGTGGGATTATAAAAGTTGAATTCGTTCATTATGTGCTCCTTAAAATTCATAAGGGCAAGCAGGCTTTCGCCATGCCTGCCCTTTGGCTATGTCGTTATTGATTGATTATTGCTCCATGATCCTGTCGACGTTGCTCATATCTACGAAGTCGACGCCGGTGTTGATATAGGGCGGCAGCGGATTACCCTCGAGAAGGCCGTTTGTCTGAGCGTAAAGACCTACGCACGTCCACCATCCCATGTTGTAGGTACCCTGCATGATCGTTCCGGCAAGTTCTCCGGACTTGACCAGTTCAAGCTGGGCATCGCCCAGGTCGGAGGCTATAATGGTCACTTCGCCAACTCTGCCCAGTTCGCGAACGGCTTGGGCCGCGCCGACGCCAATTTCACCGATGGCGGAATAGATGCAGTTGATTTCAGGATTGGCCTGAAGGACAGCTGAAACCTTCGATGCGGTCTCGGAAATATCGTCGTTCTGAGCGTTCAATATCTCAGCTATCTCGATATCGGGATATTTCTCAGCCAAGCGCGCGGTGAAGCCGTTAGCGCGGGCTTCGATGTTCTCCTGTCCTACGCGGGTCAGTATGACGGCTTTTCCGGTATTGCCGATCAACTCGGCGAGTTTGTCGGCGGCAAAAGCGCCCGCGTCAGAGTTGCCGGTCGACATGTAAGACAGGCGATTGCTGTTGGGCGAGTCGGAGTCGAATGTGATGACGGGTATGCCCGCTTCCATAGCCTTGTTGATTACGTCGATATAAGCGTCGGCGTTGTAGCACGCGACAGCGATACCGTCGACGCCCATATTGATGGCTTCCTCGACTTTGCGCAGATAAGCGGTAAGATCGTCCGAGGTTTCTCCGAGATGTACGGTCTGTACGCCGAGTTGCTTGCCCGCTTCCTCAAATCCTATGTAGCAGCGACGCCAGTGATCTCCGCCTGAGAGAAATGAAATGAAGGCGTAGGTCTGTTCCGAGGTGTCGTTGGAGAATGAGAGTTCTTCCGCTACGGCAGATACGCTTGCCAGCATGGTGAGAGCGAGTAATAGAGCCAGTAATCTTTTCATGGGTGTTCCTCCTTAAATATTGTACTACAGTATACACTACACCGGCGCTTACGCCGATGGTAGGCGATGGTTATCTATCCCGTCTTTGCCTGACCGTGTCAAACACTATGACAAGCACGAGCATAAGATAGCTGGCAAAATCCTGCCAATAGATCGATACACGCAACAGCACAAGTCCGTTTGTGACGAAATGAACCATTATTAGGCCCAAAACGGTTCCCAAAATACTTCCCATACCGCCGCTCATGGCGGTTCCACCGATAACGGCGGCGGTTATGGCGCGACTTTCGGCTTGAGCGCCAAGCGTTGCGGTCGCGACACCAAATCTCGAAAGAGAGAGAAGACCGGCAAGACACGCCAGAAAAGAGGATATCGCGTAAAGTATGATCTTCGTCTTGGTGACGTCTACTCCCGCGTAAGCCGCTGCTTTTTCATTACTGCCTATGAAGTAGACCTTTGCGAAGTATTTGGTCTTGCGAAGCATAAACTGGCATATGATCGCAAGCGCCGCGAGTATTATGACGAATGTGGCTATACCGCCGACGTTGCCTCCGCCGATTTTGCGAAAACCCTGTACGGCATCACCTGTGATGGCTATGGGCGCTCCCGAAGTGAGTACGTAGCAAAGCCCGCGCGCTACTCCCTGCATACCGAGCGTTATAATGAACGGCACGGCCCTGAAATGAGCGATGAGCCACCCTATCAGCGATCCAAAGCCTATCGCTATCACGATTGCGGCCAAAGCCGATAGCCATATGTTCACGCCATAAGTAACGAACAGCTTCGCGGTGATGACGGCACTCAGCCCCATGACGGAACCGACCGACAGGTCGATCTGACCGGAAATGAGAATAAATGTCATGCCAAAGGCGATTATTCCGTCGGCGCAGAATCCCAGAGCGACGCTGTTGAGGTTTGAAAGCGTCAGAAACGTCTCGGTTACAAAGCTCAACATCGTTCCCAGCATGAGTATGACCAGCGTTATGCCAAATTCTCTGCTCTTTACGACTTTGCTTATCATATTGCGGTTAAGCATACTCGACCTCCTCAGTGGCAGTATCGGTGGACAGCTTTATGATTGTTTGCTCATTGATATCGCCGCCCGTCACCGACCCGGTTTGGCGTCCCTCGTGCATGATGACTATTCTGTCGCTGACGCCTATAATCTCGGGCATCTCGGAAGATATCACGATAACCCCGTATCCCGCATTTGCCCAACCGCGTACCTTTTCGTGTATCGCGGCTTTTGATTTTACGTCAATACCGCGCGTCGGTTCGTCGAGGATGATGATTTTGGGATCGGAGCGCAGGATCCTGGCGATCAAAACCTTTTGCTGATTTCCGCCTGAAAGATTCATTATCAATTCTTCGACGCTGCTCGTCCTTATGTCGTGCTTTTCGACATCCGCTTTTGCCAGTTGCTTTTCATTCTTGACGCGAAGCCAGAAGCCGCCGTCCCGGCAAAGACTGCTGACGTAGATGTTTTTTGTTACAGTCTGGTTAGGGAACAACCCTGTTGCCTTGCGATCCTCCGTCAGATAGGCAATGCCGGCCAGCAGTGCGCTTTTGTAATCGCGAATCTGTACATATTCGCCGTTTATATATATCTTTCCCGAGACTTTACGCCTTATTCCGCATATGGCCTGCATAAGCTCCGAACGCCCCGCGCCGACAAGCCCGTAAAAACCGAGCACCTCGCCTCTTTTGAGCGAGAAGGACATGTCGAAGAATCTCTTTTCGTCCGAAAAGTTTTCGACGCGGAATATTTCCTCTCCTATATTATCGCTCTTGGGCGGATAAAACTGCGTTATCTCACGGCCAACCATAAGAGTAATCACATCCGCGACGCTGGTCTCATTAGTCGGGAGGGTCGCGACGAAATGGCCGTCCTTCAATATCGTGACAGTATCGCTTATCTCGAATATCTCGGACATTCGGTGTGATATATAAATGACGCTTATTCCCTTTTCTTTGAGCATTTTGATGATGTTGAACAGCACCCGCGCCTCTCTGACGGACAATGACGAAGTAGGCTCGTCAAATATGATAAGCTTCGCGTTCAACGATACCGCTCGTATTATCTCGATCATCTGCTGGTTGCCTATCGTAAGATTGCTCACGCGGGTGTTGGGATCAAGTTCCGCGAAGGAGAATACCTTCAGTATTTCGCGGGCGTCATCGTATAACTTTCTCTTGTCGATAAGCCCCGATTTCGTAAGCGGCATACGGTCTACGAAAATGTTTTGCGCTATCGTCAGATGTGGAAACAGGCTCAACTCTTGATGAACAAAGCCTATGCCGACGCTTTGCGCCTCGCTTGGCGTTCGAAACGGCTTCATTTTCCTGCCGTCGATGTATATATCGCCAGAATCCTGCTGCAAAACGCCGCCGACGATATTCATAAGGGTGGATTTGCCGGCGCCGTTCTCGCCGACTATTGCGTGTATCTCTGCCGGGCGAACAGCTATCGATACGTCGGTAAGCGCTTTGGTTCCGGGAAAAGCTTTGCTGATATTTTCCGCTTTCAGACGGCATACGCTCTCGTACAAGAAAATCACCTCCCGGCACATTTATTTGCTCGATTAACTAAGTAAGATTAGTATATAGTATACCCGTCACTTTGTCAATGCTTTTTACGCTCTAATATAATTTTAACCTAAATGAGGCGCATCAAAATAACGTCAAAATAGCTATATACAATGCCGAAAATATGCTATAACGTCATAATATATTGCTGTATTATATGGCATATCGCCCCCAACGCCGCGGCATCATCGCCCAGCGCAGCAGGAACTATATCCACAGGCATTCCTGAGTACTTCATCAAATGCTTAATTATGTTAGCTTTTATTGTATCCCAAAATAAGTTGCCGTTCTTTGTCAAGCCGCCTGTTATTATCACGCGCTCTACGTCAAATATGACGAGAACGCCCGCCAGAGCGATTCCGATGTATTCAAGCGCCCGTTCGACGATCATTTTTGCCGGTTCGTCACCCAACTCGCACGCGGAGAAAACCAGCTTCGCGTCTATGTTTTCCGCCGATCCATTCGCCATTTCGAGCATACGCGACGACACACCGCGCGCGACCGCGTCCTTCGCCTGCTGGGCTATGGCTTCGCCCGAGGCCATGACCTCGAGGCAACCGTAATTACCGCATTTGCACATGGGACCTTCTCTGTTGACCGTCAAATGTCCGATTTCGCCGCACAGTCCGTTTGCTCCGTAATATATATTTCCGTCGATAACAAAAGCCCCCGCTATACCGCGCCCAAGGTTGAGGTTGAATACGTATTTTGCCCCCCTCCCCGCACCGATGTCGTATTCCGCTCTGGCGACGTTCTTGGTTACATTTTCGATGTACACGGGATATTGCAGGCGTTCGGAAAATTTCTCGCGCAGATTGATGTTTTTCCAGCTCAAATGAGGAGAAAACAGCACCTCCCCGGTATTGCAGTCGATGAGGCCGGGAGCGCCTATGCCAACGCCCAAAAGTCGCTTTTTATCTATGCTCGACCGCTCGACGAGTTTTTCGACGTTGCAACTGAGCGATTCGACCAGTTCATCCACAGAATCATAGTTCCCGCTGCGCGTCGTATACTTAGCGATGATATTTTTTTGCATATCTCCTATGATATAGCGGGTTTCCGAAAGGCCTATATCTATGCCAAGCGCGTAATGCGAATCGGGTATTACCTCAAGCATCATCGGCGGCTTGCCTCCGCTGGACACGCCCTTTCCGATATTGCGCACAAGGCCGCTTTCATCGAGAGAATCCACAATTTTCATGACAGAGGGTATGGTAAGCCCCACCTTTGACGCTATCGCCGATTTATTGATGGGGCCTTCGTTGATAATGCAGCGAAATACGCTTTGTTTATTTGAACGCGCAAGAAGAAATTTATCAACTCTTTGATAATACAATTTTTAACATCCTTTCCGCCGTAATCAGTATTTCAAACGCGCGCGTCCATAAACGACGACAGCTTAAGATATTTATCGTAAGCGTCGGCATATTTCCCGGCGAGAGCTGTGTCCGGCCTGTAGATTTTGATGGTTTTTTCGCGCATTTGAACCTGCGCTTTTTCGAGGTTTTCGTATAATCCCGCCGCAACAGCCGCATACATGGCCGCGCCTCTCGCGCATGCCTGCTTTGTCGCCAACACGCTCACATTCTTGCCGAGAGCGTCGGCGAGCGCCTGCATGAGAAGAGGGGATTTATGAGCGATTCCGCCTACGGCTATTATATCGTCCGGAGAGATCCCCTCTCCCGCCCACGACTCAATTATCCGCTTTTGCCCGAGAACTACCGCCGTGACGAGAGAGCGATATATCGATGGCGCGTCGGTTCCCATGTCGAGTCCCGTTATAGCGCTTTTGACGCTTTCATTGACATATGGATACCTGCGCGCGTTAAACCAGTCGAGAGCAACCGGCGCCATATCGATGGATACGCGGGACGCAGCGTCTTGAAGTCTTGAGTAAACAGAATCCTCGATTTGATTTTTTATTTCATCCGCCTGGCCTTCGAGCGGCCAAAGCAAAAGCTTTTTAAACCATGCAAGCGCGTCGCCAAAAGCGGCTTGTCCCGCTTCTATGCCGGTCAGACCCGGAATGATGCTGTTTTCAGCCATTCCGCCCGCCCATGCCATGTTTTTATCCGCGAGACTGTCTGATTTTGCGACAAAAAGATCGACCGCCGAAGTTCCAAGGTTTATTACGAGGGTCCTCTCGTTCACGCCCGCGCCTACCGCGCCGGCATGAGCGTCAAAAGAGCTTCCGCCGATGATAACGTCGCGATCCAACCCGAGGCGATCGGCCCATTCGGGCGCTATGCGTCCCAGGCGGTGAGTCGCGGGAAGCGGGTCTTTTCCGTAGGTTCGGCTCACTTTCTCAAGGTAGGGATCAAGCGATGACAAACATTCGCACGACGGCAATCCGCCCCAGGCGCTGTGCCAATACGCCTTGTGCCCGGCGGCGCACGCGCAGCGATACATGGCTTCTGGCCTGGTTTCGCCGGAAAGCATCGATGGTATCCAATCACTGTGCTCGACCCATGAATATGCATTTTGGCGCACCTTAGCGCTGACGTTTATCGTTGCGAGTATCTTGGCCCAAAACCATTCCGAGGAGTACTCGCCCTGATAGCGGGTATAATCGATTCCGTCGGCATTTTCTCTGAAGGCTTTAGAAACGAGTTTTGCCTCGTCCACGGCGGTATGGTCTTTCCATAGATGAAACATGGCGTGAGGGTCATCCCAGAACTCGCTGAGCATCGCGAGCGGCGTGCCATTCGCGTCGACCGGACAGGGCGTTGAACCGGTCGTGTCTATCGATATTGAGGCGATATCTTCGCGAACAGCCTGGCCCGCCGCTGCGAGAGCTTCGCGAACTGATAACTCAAGCGCCTCGACGTAGTCAAGTGGATGCTGGCGAAACATGCTCTCGCGGGCGTTTTGATAAAGGCCCGATTGCCATCGCGGATAGCCGGCGACAGCCTGCGAGATCTCGATGCCCGTATATGCGTCGAGAATTATCGCCCGAGCCGAATCGCTGCCAAAATCGACGCCTATCACATGATGCTTTCTCATGAGACGACCTCCCGGTGTGTACTGTAACTGCGCGCAAATAGAGTATAACACGTCAAATTCCACATGTCAATTACTTTCTTTGTTTTAGTAAGTATGAATTTGCGAATTTGAGATACATCGATCATCTCTATGTACCTGTAAGCGCGCTAAAACATTGGAATCGATAAAAGTGCGGTCGAGTGATTAATAAAAAATTCTTCTGTCGTGCTTATATCGCCTTCGG
>JAUNBY010000120.1 GCA_030526935.1 Clostridia bacterium | reverse complement strand
CCCTTTGTATAAGGGCTTGCGGAGCTTTCTCTTCGTTTTTGGTGTCAAAGACAGGGTTTTATCATAAATGGACGCTCATGTCAACTTTATTTTATTTCTCGCAAGTCAGCGTCTATTAGTACATTCCGCCCATTCCGCCGGGAGCCGGGGGAGCCGGGGGATTCTTGTCGGGCAGGTCGGCCACGAGGGATTCGGTGGTCAGAACCATGGCGGCAACGGACGCGGCGTTCTGAAGCGCCGAGCGGGTGACCTTGGTCGGGTCGATGATTCCGCGGTCGGTCAGATCGGAATACTCGTCTTTTGCGGCGTCATAGCCGTATCCGGGTTTTCCGGCTTCCTTGATCTTCTCGACGACGACGCTTCCCTCGACGCCGGCGTTGAGCGCTATCTGGCGGACGGGCTCCTCGAGGGCGCGAAGAACGATATTGGCGCCCGTCTTGACGTCTCCGGAGAGGGTCGGGATCATATCGGCCACGTCTTTGCTGGCGGTTATGAGGGCTACTCCGCCGCCGGGCACTATGCCTTCCTCGACGGCCGCGCGGGTGGCGTTGAGGGCGTCCTCTATGCGAAGCTTGCGCTCCTTCATCTCGATTTCGGTGGCCGCGCCGACCTTGATGACGGCTACGCCGCCGGCCAATTTGGCGAGGCGCTCCTGAAGCTTCTCGCGGTCGTAATCGCTGGTGGTGTCGGCGATCTGAGCGCGGATGGAAGCTACGCGAGCCTTAATCTCGGAGGGATCTCCGGCGCCTTCGACGATGACGGTGTTCTCCTTGTCGACCTTGATCTGATGAGCCTTGCCCAGCATGTCGATGGTGGTTTCCTTGAGTTCAAGACCCAGTTCCTCGGTGATGACCTGGCCGCCGGTGAGAACGGCTATGTCCTTGAGCATCTCCTTGCGGCGGTCGCCGAATCCGGGAGCCTTGACCGCTACGCAGTTGAAGGTACCGCGAAGCTTGTTCAGAACCAGCGTCGCCAGCGCTTCGCCCTCTATGTCCTCGGCGATTATGAGAAGCGGACGGCTGGATTTTACTACCTGCTCGAGAAGCGGCAGTATCTCCTGGATGTTGGTGAGCTTCTTATCGGTGATGAGGATGAGCGCTTCGTCGAGAACCGCTTCCATCTTCTCGGTATCGGTAGCCATGTAAGCGGAGGCGTAACCGCGGTCAAACTGCATACCTTCGACCTGCGTAAGCTCGGTCTTCATGGTCTTGCTTTCCTCGACGGTTATGACGCCGTCCTTTCCGACTTTTTCCATGGCGTCGGCTATCATCTGACCGATTTCCTCGTCGCTGGAGGATATGGAAGCTACCTGGGCTATGGCGTTCTTGTTGCCGACGGGCTTGGAAATCTTCGCCAGAGCTTCTACCGCGGTGGCGGTCGCCTTTTCAATGCCGCGCTTGAGAACCATCGGATTGGCTCCGGCGGCTACGTTTTTAAGTCCCTCGCGAACTATCGCCTGGGCGAGAAGCGTCGCGGTGGTGGTTCCGTCGCCAGCTACGTCGTTGGTCTTCGTGGCGACTTCCTTGACGAGCTGCGCGCCCATGTTCTCAAAGGCGTCCTCAAGCTCGATTTCCTTTGCGATGGTCACGCCGTCGTTGGTGATGAGGGGAGCGCCAAATTTCTTATCGAGAACGACGTTTCTTCCCTTGGGGCCGAGTGTTATTTTAACGGTATCCGCAAGCGTATTTATGCCCTTTTCCAGTGAGCGGCGGGCTTCCTCGCCATAAACTATCTGCTTTGCCATGACTATATCCTCCTATTATTCTACGACGGCCAGTATGTCCGACTGGCGCACTATGATGTATTCGTTGCCCTCGAGCTTTACCTCAGTGCCGGCATACTTGGAATAGATGACCTTCTGGCCTTCCTTCACGTGCATGGTTATCTCTTTACCGTCTACGTTTCCGCCGGGACCTACTGAAAGGACTTCGGCCATCTGCGGTTTTTCCTTCGCCGAATTGGTAAGTAAGATTCCGCCCTTGCTCGTTTCTTCCGCTTCAAGATTTTTGATGACGACTCTGTCGCCCAACGGTTTGATTGTCATATGAATGCCTCCTGAGCTTTCATTTTGTTAGCACTCACTCGAATCGAGTGCTAACCTTCATGCGTTAGTTTATCCAAAACCCGCCTCTCGTTCAAGGAAGATATGGGAAATATTCGGTAAACTATTCAAGACGGGGTGGTTTTATACTTTCTGTATGAGCCGCTTGCGTTGATGAAGAAAAGCAGAGAAAAGCGAAAATGAGAAGGCAAAAGACGTGAGCGCGGCGCGCTCACGTCTTAAGAAAGCATCTGCGGTTGGGAGATGATATCTCCCGGGGAAATTTGTTTAGCCGGCGATGGTCACGTAGTTCCAGATGACGTCTCCGGTGGGCAGTACGGCTATGTTCTGCACCTCGGGCTTGACCATGTAGGGGTTCTTGTAGTAGTGCAGCGGGGCGACGGCGCCGGTGGCCATGAGGATCTTCTCGGCTTCGGCGCACATATCGGCGCGCACCTGGGGATCGGTTTCGGCCTTTATCTGCTCGACGAGCGCGTCGTAGCACTCAGCCCAGGTCTGGTTGCCTTCGAGTCCCCAGTAAGCGCCGAGACCGGCGTCAGCGGTGACTTCGCTGTAGCGAGTGTAATCGCCCAGATCCTGGCCAAGGCGCGGGTAGTTGTTGCCGGAGTTGCTGATGAATATCTCGAGGAAGTTTACGCAGTCGTTGAAGTCCGCGACCCAGCCCATGCGGGAAGCCTCGGCATCTCCGTCGCCGAGCTTTATCTGCAGGGTTGCCCACGCCTCGGTGTTGATCGTGGCGGTGATGCCTACGCTGTTCCAGGTCTCCTGGATGTACTGCACGATGGCGGAGTTGGTGGCGTTCTGATTGAAGGAGAACTCGAAGCCGGGCACGTCGGTGAACTGTATGTCGCCGCCCTCGACGGAGCCGGTGTAGGAATATCCAAGTTCAATCAGGATGTTGATGGCTTCTACCATGTCCTCGGTGTAAATCGCGTTGACTTCGGACGGCGTAGCGGTGCCGGTATACCAGGCGCCGTAGCCTTCCGCCGTGCGGACGTTATCATTCAGTCCGTCGGAGAGCATGCTCGGATAGAAGCCCGTGGCCGCTTCTTCGCCGCCCATCGTGACGTAATCGACTTCGTCCTGACGGTTGATCATGAGGCCCAGCGCATAGCGCGCGAGGGACTGCTCCTGCACGGTGAGAGTCTTACCGGCGGGCGAGAGGTCCTTATGCACGTTGAACAGGATATAATAGGTACCAAGTTGCTCGCCCATCACCAGTTCTCCGGGATAGGTCGCGTCGAGGCGCTCGAACTCGGCGGGATCCATCGACTCGATGAAGGAAACCGCGCCCGACTCATAAGCGGCCAGTATAGCAACGCTGTCTTCCGCAAGGTAGGCGTTTACGCCGCCAAGCGATACGTTCTCGGCGTTCCAGTAATAGGGGTTCTTCTCGAAGGAAGCTACGTCGTCGACCGCGAAGCGGGTCATGCGGAAGGGGCCGGTGCCGATGTAGGTCTCGGGATTGGTGGCCCAGGCGCCCTCGTTGTCGGCCAGTTCTACCTTGACCGGGTAGTAGGTGGTGAAGCCGCAAAGCTCGAGGAAGTAAGCGCAGGGGTTGACGAGCGTTACGACCAGCGTGCGCGCCGCGTCATCGGCGACGACGTTCAAAGTGCCGTCTTCAAGCCTGGCGATATAATCGAACAGGAAGCCGTAATCAGCGCCCAGCGCCGGATCGGCCGCGCGGTTCCAGCTCTTGACGAAATCGCTGGCGAAGAAATCCGAGCCGTCGGACCACTTAAGACCTTCGCGAAGCGTGAAGGTGTATACGAGTCCGTCTTCGGAAATCACGTAGCTCTCGGCCATTTCGGGAGCCTTGGAGTATACGCCGTCTTCGACGCGCGTACCCATAAGGCCGCAGAACGCGAGGCGAATAGTGTTGGAGCCGGTCGAAGCGGAGTTGAGCGCCGGATCCATAGTCTCCGGCGTGCCGCCGCCGTACATGACGTTGATGATCTCGCCTTCCGCGGACGCGGAGACCGCGCCCAGCGAGAGCGCCATCATCAGGGCAAGAGCCAATGCGAGTACCTTTTTCATGGATGTTCCTCCTCATAAGGATGATTTTATTGCAACGCCCCTTGGCGAAACAAACTATTGACTAAAGGTTATGACATGCCGCGAAATGCCCGGGAGCCACCTCGCGCATTTGAGGGCACTCTTTTGCGCATTCGGCGCTCGCCCGCGAGCATCGCGTTCTGAACGGGCAGCCCGACGGCATATGCATGGGGCTTGGAACGTCCCCCTGCAATACTATGCGATGAGCGGCCCGCGCCTTGTTCGGATCTGGCATGGGCACCGCCGATAAAAGCGATATGGTATATGGATGCGCGGCGTGTCTGTAAAGATCTATCGACGGCGCGAGTTCCACCATCCGCCCGAGATACATGACCGCGATGCGGTTGGAGATGTGCTTGACAACAGAAAGGTCGTGCGCGATAAACAGATAGCTCAGATTCAACTGCTGCTGAAGGTCTTCCAGCATGTTGATGACCTGCGCCTGAATCGACACGTCCAAAGCGCTTACAGGCTCGTCGCAGACGATGAATTCAGGGTTGGACGCCAAGGCGCGGGCGATTCCTATGCGCTGGCGCTGGCCGCCCGAAAACTCGTGGGCGTAGCGGGTGGCCTGCTCGCCGGATATGCCGACGGTCTGCAAAAGCTCATGTACGCGATGCGAGCGTTCCTGGCGGGTTTTGCAAAGATTATGAACGTCTATCGGCTCGGCGACTATGTCGCCTACGGTCATTCGGGGATTGAGCGACGAATAAGGATCCTGAAAAACCATCTGCGCGCGGCGGCGGTATTCCTTTATCGTATTTTTATCAACGAGCTTGCCGTCGAACCAGACCTCGCCCCCCGTGAGCTTATAAAGCTGCAATATGCTGCGCCCCACGGTGGTCTTTCCGCAACCGGATTCGCCGACTAAGCCCAGCGTTTCGCCCTTGGCGATGGTGAAGCTCACGTCGTCCACGGCCTTTAGCTGCGTGGTTTTCATAAATCCCGTCGTAACGGGAAAATACTGCTTGAGATTTTGTACTTTCAGCAGAGGCTGATTGTTGTCAGTCATCAGTCGGCACCTCCGTCCAGATGGATGCGAGCGACCCGGCCGTCGTCGCCGTATTCTATCGCGCCTTTTTCCACGCCCTGTTTCACATTGAGCCAGCATGAGGCAAAGTGATCTTCGCCCACGCACGCTTCCGGCGCGCGGCTTTCGAGGCATATCTTCATCGCGCGCTCGCAGCGGGGCGCGAAGGGGCAGCCGGAGGGCAGCCGCAACAGATCTATGGGCGTTCCGGTTATGGGTATGAGGCGGCTTTTCTCGTCGCAGTCTATATTGGGAATCGAGCGCAGGAGGCCGCGCGTGTATTCATGGCGGGGGCGGTAAAATATATTGTCCGCGGTTCCGCGTTCGCAAAGGCTTCCCGCGTACATGATTATTACCTCGTCGCACATTCCGGCGATGACGCCCAGGTCGTGAGTAATCATTATTATGGCCATGCCGATTTTTCTTTGCAGTTCCTGCATAAGTTCCAGTATCTGAGCCTGTATGGTCACGTCCAGAGCGGTCGTCGGCTCGTCCGCGATCAGTATATCAGGCTCGCAGGCCAGCGCCATCGCGATCATCGCGCGCTGACGCATGCCGCCCGACAATTCGTAAGGGTATTGCTTAAGGCGTTTCTCCGGCTCGTTTATGCCCACGAGGTTGAGCATTTCGGCGGCGCGGGCGCGCGCTTCGGCGTGGCTGCGTCCCGTGTGAAGGCGTATGCCCTCCTCGAGCTGATTTCCGATGGTGTAGACCGGGTTGAGCGACGTCATTGGATCCTGAAAAATAATGGAGATTTTATTGCCCCGGATTTTGCGCATGGCGCTCTCGCCGGCTCCTACCAGTTCCTGACCCTTGAAGCGTATACTGCCGCTCACGATGCGACCGGGGTGGGTGAGAATCTGAAGTATCGAGTAGGCGGTGACGCTCTTTCCGGAGCCTGACTCGCCCACTATGCCTAACACCCTGCCGCCGTCCAGATCGAACGACACGCCGTTCACCGCTTTGACCTCGCCCGCCTGTGTGAAAAAAGAGGTATGAAGGTCTCTTACTTCAAGCATTGCCATATTTCATTCCTCCTCTACGAGCGAAGCTTGGGATCGAACGCGTCGCGCAGTCCGTTGCCCAGCAGGTTAAACGAAAGTACTATAAGGAAAATAGACATGGCCGGGAACATGAGCAGATACGGATATGAAACCAGTCCGCTTCTCGCGTCCGAGGCCAGGCTTCCAAGCGACGGCATGGGCATTGAAACGCCCAGTCCGACGAATGACAGAAACGACTCCGTGAAAATCGCGCTCGGTATCTGCATGGCCGCGGTTATTATTATGACCGATACGCAGTTTGGCAGCATGTGTTTGCGGATGATGTGCGAGGCGCGGGCGCCGGTGGCGCGGGCGGCGAGCACATACTCCTGCTCCTTTATCGAGAGCACCTGACCCCTGACCTGACGAGCCATGCCCACCCAGTACAAAAGGCCGAATACTATGAAAATCGAAATCATACCCGGACCGAGCCTGATTATCAGGTTGTTGTTAGAACTGCTTATGAAGTCCTTTATGGCAACCGACAGAAGTATCACTATGAGCACGTCCGGCAGGGAATAGATTATATCGACGATTCGCATCATCACAAGGTCGACCTTTCCTCCGAAATAGCCGGAGATGGAGCCGTATATGATGCCTATCACCACGACGATCAGCGCGGAAATAAAGCCTACCAGAAGAGATATTCTGGTTCCGTAAATCACGCGTATGCAATAATCGCGGCCTAAGTTATCAGTTCCCATAATGTGCGGAAACACGTCCTCGCCGTTTGCGATGCGCGCGAGTTCTTTTTTAGAATACTCGAAAGGCGCGAGATGCTTGGCCGTGACGTCCTGCTGAGTGTAAGTGTACGGGTAAAAATACGGAACTATTATCGCCAGCAGCGTTATAAGGACGAGAACCCCCAGGCATACCATGGCCATCTTGTTGCGCGCGAGGCGGTTCATAGCGTCGCGCATGTAAGATGTGGACTGACGCTGCGTCAACTGCTGCGCCTTTTCCTCGTCGGAAGCGGGCGCGAATTTTGATGGGTCGATTTGAAAAGACAGAAAATTCTTTTTTATACTATTGTTCGTTTCCATATACTCACCTCGCTACGACAGGTTGATTCGGGGATCCATTACCTTGTACAGCACGTCGCTTATGAAATTCATAAGTATAATCATCGTCGCGAGGAAAATGGTAACGCCCATAATCATCATATAATCGGTACGCAGCATGCTGTTTACGAAAAGGCGACCCAGTCCCGGCACGGAGAATATGTTTTCCACGACCATGGAACCGGTGAGTATGTAGGCCATCATGGGGCCGGCGTATGTGATAACCGGACCCATGGCGTTTTTCAGAGCGTGTTTAAAAATCACCCGCTGGTTTTTAAGTCCCTTGGCGCGCGCGGTGCGTATATAATCCTGGCCGAGCACGTCGAGCATGGCCGAGCGCTCAAGCCTCGTTATGTACGCCATCGGGTAAAGCGACAGTGAAATCGTCGGTAAAATCATGCCGCCCGCCTGCGTCGCCATCGTGGGCGCCCATCGAAGTTGCAGCGCGAACACTATGAGCAGAAGCGTCGCTATTACGAAGGAGGGCATACTGACAAGCGCCGTCGTGACGACCTGAATGAGCTTGTCGAGCAGATGACCCCGCTTCAAAGCCGCGATTGCCCCCAGAATAACGCCAAATACGATCGCTATCGCCGCGGCGCTCAATCCCAATTGCGCGGAATAGCCAAATCCGCCCATTATCAGATCGCTCACTGTGCTCCCGATCCACTTTGTCGATAATCCGAAATCGCCGCGCAATATGTTTTTAAGGTAGTTTAAAAATTGAACCGGTACGGGTTTGTCGAAGCCGTACTTGGCCTCCAGCGCCGCGATCGTCTCATCCGACTTGGCTTTTTCCGAACTGAACGGGCTTGCCGGAATAGCGTGCATCACAAAAAATGTGATGGCTATGACGAGAAATATCGTCAGTATAGCCATGCCGAACCGTTTTAGAATGTAAAAAAGGAATTTTGAATCCATTGCATGCCTTCCCTTCGCGAGAATATAGCCAAGTTGTTTATGTATTATACTAATTATAATTGTTTGCAAATGACCTGTCAAGCGTTCCGCCGACTTTTCGGCAGTGTTTTTGCAGGAGGGGAAAGTTAAGTATTCATACAAACGCGCGTTTTGCGGTGTAATTTGGCGAAATTGTGCATACCGCATACTGAAAATGCAAACAGCAGGCGGCCTGTATTCGTAATATTTGTATCTTGATATTGTTTGGCGATTGCTGTATAATGGTATAA
>JAUNBY010000580.1 GCA_030526935.1 Clostridia bacterium | reverse complement strand
ATCATCGGCGAACTTCAAAACGAAGGTCTTGTATACTGCATAAAGGGCAGCGGTACATTCGTTTCTCCCCCGCGCGCGTCGCGGCTGGAAACCGCCTTTGACAAGACGCGGAAGCTGCATTGGGCCGTCATTATCCCCGACGCGTCTTACGGCATTCATCCCAAAGCCTTTCGGGGAATCGAAAGCTTCACGCGTGAACACAACGTGGATTTTGTCGTCTGCTGCACGTACGATGATGTTGACAACGAATACGAGCATATCCAGCGGGAGATTTCCGTCGGGGTCGACGGGTTGATTATTGTCCCCGCGATCTCGACCGCGGAAAGCATCCGTAATTACAATTATATCACCAGAACGGGCACGCCATTCGTCTTCTGGCAGCGGGGCGTCGATTACATGCTGGACGTCCCACAGTTGCTCTTGAATGGATATTATGGCGGCTATATCGCGACCAAGCATCTGCTCGACAAGGGATACACCCGCATTTCCTATCTCGCGCCCAAGCGCTTTCGATCAAGCATGGATCGTTACATGGGGTACTGTGCCGCGCTTTCCGAGGCGCACATAGACGTTGACCCTAACCTTTCGCAGATCGGCATCCCGGAAGGCGAGGGTTGCGCGCTGGCGAAGCGAATGCTCACATCGGATAACGCGCCGGACGCGTTTGTCTGCTATGTCGATTCGCTCGCCGCGGAGGTTGTGCAGGCGATACAGGATGTCTCTCTTCGCATCTCCGACGACGTGGGCGTCATCGGCTTTGAAGGCGTGCTCACATGGATGGACGCCATGCTCCAATTTGGCATGACCTATGTGGACATCAACAGCTTTGAATCCGGCTATACGGCCGCCGAGGCTCTTTGGGCGCTGATGACAGAACAACACCCGGATATACAGACGCGCGTATTTATGCCCACGCTTTGCGTACGCAACACCTGCCTGGGCAAATCCAGCGCGGTCGTTTCCTCCGAATGCTCCGCGTCGGCGTGAATGATAATGGAAAACAGGAGGGTTGACAAGATATACTGACCGCAAGGCAGATTGCATGTCCGTTTCGGCGCCCCGTTGCCGGTGTCGCCAGTACGGTGCGGGTGCCTGCGCGGCGGCGAAGGCATTTGCCAATCCGCGATGATGAAACGCATACCCCTGGCGGAGCGTGACCTGACGATTCTTCATAGATGACGCGCCATCTCGGCTTTCGGCAACGCGCCGTTTCTCTTCGCACGGCGTGATTCCCGGAAGTGCGCGATGGCAGGATCAGCGAAAGGAAAGCGTATGAACAAGCTAAAAGAACAATTGGCGGACGGACGGCTGGCGCTGGGCGTTCATATCTGCATGAACGAGTGCGCGATGACCGAGATTCTCGGCAACGTGGGGTTTGACTACCTCTGGATCGATACGGAGCATACCTCCGTGGGGCTCGACTGCCTTGAAAGGCATTTGATCGCCGCGCGCGCCGCAGGCGTGTCCGCGATCGTCCGCGTGCCAGCGAACGACCCGATCC
>JAUNBY010000119.1 GCA_030526935.1 Clostridia bacterium | reverse complement strand
TGAACCGTCGGATTTTGTAATTCCAAAATAGTTTGCTAGCGTATTCCCCGCGCGTGCGGGGGTGAACCGAGCGTCCGGCTCGCAGAACACGGAAAAATCCGCGTATTCCCCGCGCGTGCGGGGGTGAACCGCAGGATTGTTTAGATTTACCGGACAAAAACATAGTATTCCCCGCGCGTGCGGGGGTGAACCGAATGGCGAATTCAACAACATGAAGGGCTTCGGGGTATTCCCCGCGCGTGCGGGGGTGAACCGTATCTGGACAGCGCACTGACCTGGCCACGCCTCGCGGTGAGTCCGGGCGCGCAATGCGACGCCCCTACGGGTTCGTTGTTGTGTAAGTTTACTTGTTTGGCGGCGCAAGGGCAGTCGTTCTCGCGACAGTCAAGTCCACATTTATTTACACGGCTTGCGTAGGGGAGCGCATTGCGCTCCCGGTTATACCAGAGGGTTGCGTATACAGGGGAACGAAGCGGCCCGTTTGATATATCACGCCTCGCGCAATCAACCGTAACGCGGCTGCGGGGCGTATATAAATTTAATCTCTATAGCTCAATCTCCACTATGACATTCCCCGACAGATCCATGGCGCCGGTCACGGACGACGTCGTATATATCAGCGCCCCGCATTCGTCGTATTCGAGGCTTTCGCAGTTAAGGCCGCTCAGAACCGTCTCGCCCCCGGAATTGACGACATCCACGCTGTAGCTGTCATCGACGGCGACCCGGTCGTGCCAGGCGGTTTCGACATCGACGTAGTCTATGACATCGAAGGAGGCGCAGGCGAAAAGTGCTTCATCGCCGTCGTTTCCTATGTGCCAGATCGACTGATAGGCGTCGGTGAGGCGATTGCCCTGCATGTCGCACAGCCATACGCACTTCTCGCCCCAATCGCCCTGCCTTAAGACGAACCGGCCGCCCATTTCCTGCCACGCGTCGATTTCGGCGTCAAGCCCGCATTCCATTATCGTCTCTCCGGCGGAGTTTAAAATAAGCGTGCAGTCGTCAAGGTATATTATCGCTATGTCCATATCGTAATACGCCGAGAAGAATATATCCTCCCCCGTAAAGGTGCGTATGGGGCTAAAGGTTTCGGGGTCGAGCAGGACTATCTCGCTGTTGTTCTCCTGAACGAGAATTATGCCGCTTTCGCCGCTTCGGGAGACCTGAGCGTATTTCGGGGTCACGAGCCAGTTGCCATTTATGTCGATAAAGCCGCTGCCCGCCGCCAGAGCCGCTATAGCCGCGCCGCCGGTGAACTCTCCCGCGTATTCGTATTGCGAGGGTATGGCCCAATCGCCGCGTCCGTCAAGATAGCCCATGCGGTTATTCGAGGCGTCGATCACCGTCATAAGCCCCTCGTAGAACGTGCCAAGCCCGTAATAGACCTTTGCGCCCGTCGCGGTCTCGACCTCGTCCTCTCCTACAAAGTAAACCCCGTCGGAGCGCTCGTCGTAGGGGTCGGATGACAGCGCCAGAAAGCCGTCCGTTCCGTTGTACACGAGCTGCGTATACCGGCAGGGGAGTATTTCATTCAGATCTAAATCCATAGCTCCGGTCAGGGACGATTCAACCACATATATCACGCCGTCGCCCATCTCGTACACGGAATCGTATTGGCCGCGGCTCAAAACCTTACCGCCCGCGTCTATAATCGATATCGTCCCGTCGGAATCATAGGCCGTGTAAATAGAACCCATAGAAGGACTCTCGACGAGGGGGATTATCTGCGAATACTCCCCCCTCTCGATTATGAATTCTCCCGACATCGTGACCAGCATGTCGCTGTCCGACGTCGAAAGTATGAAAGTCGAGTCCGCGCCGGCCGCCGCGATCGGGACCATGATAAATATCGCCGCCAGAACCATAACCGTTTTAAATCGCCACATATGAATGCTCCCGTTTGCGTTTGCAGTTAAGACGAAGCGAAGGGACAAAATGTTGCGTTATATGGTCGAATTATTAATAATGTAGAGGGCGACAAATCCCGTCACCCTCCTTCAAAGAAAAACCTCCGGCTCCAAATCGATGATTCACTCGTCGCCGGCCGCGGTCAGGTCCATGGCCAGCATCGTCATATCCGTCAACAGTTCGCCATTTTCATATACGGGTTCGGGATAATCGCTGAAAAAGCCCTTTTTGACGGCATAGGGTACGAAGCCCAGCTTTTTATAAAAGTTGGTTTCGTAATCGGAGGTACCCACGATCATCCGCTTTTTGTGGCGGTAAACGCTCGCCAGATGCCTTATCATGAACGAACCGTAGCCTCGCAATTGGCATTTGGGATCAACGGCGATGTTTTTGATTTCGCATTCGTCCCCGTAGTCCACGACGACGGCGACGGCGACGGTATTTCCGTTTTCGAAAAGCACGTACATCTCGCCGTCGTCGAGGTATTTATCGATCATCTCCTCGAACGGATCCGCTTCGAGAAGCAGCGCGAGAAAGCGCTTTTTATCGGCGTCTATGCGCCTGATCTCGCGACCGCCGAGGTTGCCCTCGCGAAAGTGTTTGCGGCAAAGGCTCACGTATTTCTCGTTCCCTCCGAGCATTATCTGCTCGCCCGTTCTTACGACCTCGCCGTTGTTTATTCTCGCGTTGCAGGTGGCCTTTTTGCCGCACCAGCAGATGGTCTTGACCTCCTCGATCGCGTCGGCCCAGGCGAGCAGCCACTGGCTTCCCGGAAACAGATTCCCCAGGAAGTCGGCTCTGAGTCCATAGCATATGACGGGCACGTTCTTCACATCGACGATTTCGCACAGCGTTTCCACCTGTTCCTTCGTCATGAACTGAGCGTCGTCCACTATGAGGCAATCGTATTTGCTCACGTCTATATTGTCGAGGTTTTCCACATACTCGCATGGCGCGCAAAGCCCCGAGCGCGACCTTACCATATTGTCCCCGTCGCGCTTTTCAAGAAGGGGCTTGACGATAAGCGCGGACTGCCCTCTTTCCATGTAATTGTACCTGACCATAATGGCGTTGGCGGTCTTTGACGAACCCATCGCCCCATAGCGAAAATAAAGTTTAGCCATGCGGATTACGACCTTTCATATACCGCAAACGACGAGTTGGACGGCCAGACCTGAACGTCCTGAATGATTCTGGCCTGAACTCTTATCTCGTTTACGGCGTTTTTCGCGTATATATAAGCCTCGTTCAAACTGACCGTGGCATCCCCGTTACTGTCGGCCTTAAGCTCTGCCTGCGAATATGAACCGTTCGCGTATGCGCAGCCCATGCCCTCGCACAGGCTCTGGGTGAAAAAGCCGAACTCGTCGTAGTATGAATACTGATTGGCGGCCGACGAAGTTATTATTTTATATTTGCTTTGCGCGTCTTTTGACCGGGAACCGAGGCTCACCGCGTTTATTATGGAACGGTTGTAGCTATCGGGGGTCAGGGCGGCGTCGCCTGCGGCGAATTTTATACCGCTTTGCGTATATACTCCCGAAAAGCACGAATCGAGGTAAATGACGATGGTTCCGGGCACGCTGTCGAGATAATTTATAACCTCGCCGTGGGTAACGCCCGCCCCGTCAACGCCTAGCAGCGCGCCTTTGTATTCGTCATCGGACGACATGGCGCCGTGTCCCGTGTAGTAAAAAACCGTCACGTCCTCTTCATCGACGCCATATTCGTTTATGCTGCCCAAAAAGGCGCAAATGCCGTCGGCGGTGAGGTTTTCCCGGGCGTACACCCGCGCGTATTCCCGCGAATCCCGCGACGCGAAGCCATATGTACTCGCCATAAGCCGCATATCCTTGGCGCAGGATTCAAGGTTAGACGATCCCGTCGGGTTGATGGGCGAGTAATCGGAGTTGGAGACGATAAACACCCTCGTCTCGCCCGACGCGGTCGGGGTAGGCGCGGGCGTCGGCGCGGGTCGGGTTGTCCGTCGTTTATCACCCGCAAAGTAATCCTGGCCGATTTTCCCGAGCCTTTGGCGGTGAGATACGCCTTGCCCGACTTCAACCCGGTAAGTATATTGCCCGAAACGCTCGCCACGGCGGGTTTGTTTACGATCCAGCCAAGCGGTATTGTTCCGTCGCTTCTTATATCGTCGGCTATGGCGGGCTTTACGGTCATGCCTATGTTATCGAGGTCGAAAGGGCCGTCAGAGGTATAGACGGTGAGTTTTTTCCTGTCGAGCTTAAGGCTCGAAACGGCTATGGAGCGCTTGACGGTGACGACGATTTTATTGCTCTTTATGCCGGTGCCGCGGCCGTTTTCGTCCACGACCACGGCCCTTATGGTCGTCTTTCCGGGCGACAGCGCGACGAGATGGTTCGCCTGCGACGCGGACTCGAGGGCGAGTATTCCCGGCTTGGAGGATGTAATAACGCAGTCGAAATCGCCGTCTCCGCCTGAATAGTACATGAGGATTTCTGTAGAATTGTTGTCATTTACGCCGGCGTTCATGCCCAGCGTATTGCGCCCGACCGCTATCCTTATTTTTTGGGGATATGATTTCCGGGCGGGCGTTGCGAGGCTTTCGCGGCGTCTGATATAAGTCGATTCGTCGATTGGCTCCGCGAAAGCGCGGACGAACGACGCCAGAATGACCAGCGAAATAATCGCGGCTATTTTGCGTTTAGTCATTTTATTTTGTTTTACGCAGCCTTTTTAATCCGCCGGAACGTCAGCAGGAACTCCGTCCCCGCGCCCAGTTGGGAGTGAACCTCAATCATTCCGCCCATGGATTTGACTATGTGCTTGACGATTGACAATCCGAGTCCCGTTCCGCCCATGGATCGCGAGCGGCCCTTATCCACGCGGTAGAACCGTTCGAACAGGCGCGGTATATTATCCTTGGGAATGCCTATTCCCGTGTCGGATATGGACAAATTGATGCGTTCGCCCGTCGCGAAAAGCGATACGGTGACGAGGCCGCCCTCCTTATTATACTTTATCGCGTTGTCGATGAGGTTTATGAGCATTTGCTCCACGCGGTCGCGATTGCCCATCACGTAGACCGCCTCGGGAGGCGGGGCGTATTTGATTGAGACGCGCTTTTCATTAGATACGAGTTCGAGCATCACTATTACGTCGTCGATTATCTCGTCGAGGCGCACAGGCTCGTTTATCACGGACTCCATGCCGCTTTCCAGCTTGGAAACGGTGAGTATGTCGTTTATAAGCCTCGTCAGGCGGTCGGCTTCGAGCATTATGATGTTTAAGAACTTTTTGGCCATTTCGGGATTGTCAAGCGCCCCGTTTAAGAGGGTTTCGACGAAGCCCTTTATGGAGGTAAGCGGCGTCTTCATCTCGTGAGATACGTTGGCCGCGAAGTCGGTTCTGACCTGTTCGAGGCGGCGCAATTCCGTAACGTCCTCTATGAGCGCCACGGCGCCATCGACCCTGCCTTCCTTCATGACGGGCGATATATACAGCTTTAACGGCCTGGCCGCGCCCGCGGCAGCGGTATGCGCGGTCAATTCAGCTATGGTCACGCCGTCCTGCGCCATGCTCTTGTCGAAGATCTCGTCGAGGTCTATATCGCTGTTAGGCATAAGGAGGGGCGCGCCTTCATAATGCCCGGATATGCCAAGAAGTTCGCGCGCGACGGGCGTCGCGAGCAATACATTATGCCTGGCGTCAACGGCGAGTATTCCGGACTGCATATTATAAAGAACCGCGCTGAGCGCCTGATTGCGAGTGCGCTGGCGAAAGACCTGATCCTCTATGCGCGAAAGCACCTCGTTGCACTTTGCGACCTGCCCCGCCGAGTCGCCGAGGTTTCCTGTTATGCGGCTGTCGTAATTGCCGTCCGAAAAGTCTTTCAAAACGTGTAGGACGCTTCGAACGAGCCTGTCCGTGCGGTTGTTGGCGATTATCATCACCGACAGAACGCCCGCGGCGACGAGGACGGTCGCGCCAATGAACACCGGCGCGTAGTCGCCAAGCGCGTCGAAAAGCGTAAAGGCGTCCATTGAAATGCACAGAAAGCTGCCCGACGCCAGCATTTTAACGCAATAAATCCTCGCGCTGCCGTCGTGCCTGGCGTTTCGCGAGAAAGAGTATATGTCCACGTCCCTGGCGGCTTCGCGTTCCTCCGGCAAAAGCGCGTCGGATATCTGGGGCATATTGGTAAAGTCGGTCTGACCGTCGTCGGAATAGACGGCGATTAAATAATCGCTTCTTAAAGACGACGACCTTAACAACTCCAGATACTCATCGTTATTCGCCGAAGCCGCGTTATCGAGCTGAGCTGCGGACAGGCGGCAAAGCGCGGAAAGATGGCCTGAGGCGTCTTCATTAAGCCTGTCGCGGGCGAAGCCTGCGACAAGCCCCAGAAAAACGATCATGAGCAACAGAATCGTTAAGGTCGCGGCTATGGCGACCCGTTGTTTCACGGACGGGTCTCCTGCCTGTCGTTAAATTTATAGCCGACTCCGCGAATGGTTTCGATATAGTGCGCGTCGTCTCCGAGCTTCTGGCGAATGTGCCTTATATGCACGTCAACCGTGCGCGTTTCGCCATAGAACTCATAGCCCCAGATCCTGTCGAGCAGGAAATCGCGGGTGAGAACCTTGCCGCGGCTTATGACGAGGAGCTTGAGAAGCTCGAATTCCTTGAGCGTAAGCATGAGCTTTTCGCCGTTTCTGAACGCCTCGTAATTGCCCACGTCTATGGTAAGCCCGCCAACGTGCAAAACGCCTTCTTCCTCGTTTTGCGGCGCGGCGCGGCGAAGCAGAGCCTTTACGCGCGCGATCAGTTCGCGAACGGAGAAGGGCTTTGTTATATAGTCATCCGCTCCGAGCTCCAGTCCGAGAATCTTGTCCACCTCGTCGCCCTTGGCGGTGAGCATTATGATTGGTATGTCGGCGGTAGTCGGCGCGCCCTTGAGCCTGCGGCATACCTCCATGCCGTCCATTCCGGGCAGCATTATGTCCAACAGCACCATCGCGGGGCGCTCGTGAGTACATACGACCAGCGCGTCCTCTCCGGTCGCGGCGGTAACCACGCGATATCCCGACGCCTCCAGATTGAACGATAACAGCTCCAGGATATGAGCCTCGTCATCGACTGCCAAGATAAGTTCGTTTGCCATGATCGTCTCTCCTTTTCATTCACTGATTCTTATCGCCATCTTTATCGCGCAACAGCACGTTCAATTCGTCCATGAACGTCTGTATGTCGCGAAACTGCCGATAAACCGACGCAAAACGCACATACGCCACCTCGTCGAGCGTTTTCAGCTCCTCCATGACCATCTCGCCTATGGCCTTGCTTGTAATCTCCTGGTCATAGCCGTTGTACGCCTTCATTTCGATTTTGCGCACCAGCGCGTCGATCGTCTTGATTGATACAGGCCGCTTTTCGCACGCTTTGATTATGCCCGTCTTGAGTTTGTTTGAATCAAATGTTTCGCGGCTTTTATCCTTTTTTATGACCATAAGCGGCACGAGGTCGATCTTTTCATAGGTGGTGAATCGCCTGCCGCAGCCTTCGCATTCGCGGCGGCGGCGGATGGTAGAGCCGTCGTCGGTCTGCCTGGAATCTATAACGCGGCTATCGGTGCAATTGCAGTACACGCACTTCATTGCGATATACCTCCCCTGTCAAGACGTTAATATTATACACCATATTTGCGGATTCGTAAAGCCCTAAAACAGTATTTTCCGAATATTAAAGCTATGGAACAAATATCTTGCTTGCAGACAATATAACGTCAATTATTGCGCGAAAAATTTGTGAAACATGTCCGATCCATTGGATTGGGACGAATATTGAATGCGGAGAAATCGTAATTTTAGAGCGTCCGGATAATATAAATAAATGTGATCAAACGTAATTTGAAGCGCGGCTGACAAGCGCGTGGCTTCCGCGAAAGGCGGCGACGATTGGCAACCCGGGCTTGTCCGCCAGCCGGACACCGGGACTATCGCATCAGCTTCATCAGTCGCGCCTTTATTTCGCCGGCGCTTTCTCCCGCCAAGCCGTCTTTAAAAATGTAATCATACA
The DNA here is from genome assembly GCA_030526935.1 of Clostridia bacterium. Lineage (GTDB taxonomy): Bacteria > Bacillota > Clostridia > Christensenellales > Aristaeellaceae > JAUNBY01. The sequence goes on along the minus strand of JAUNBY010000119.1, from coordinate 482 downwards.
TCATCAGCCACTGCTCAACCGGGTAGCTGTCCGCGTCCACATTTTCAATGGAGCTTTTTACGAGGCGAAAGTTCATTTTATTGTGCAAATCAGATATGTAATCGAGGCCCGCGCCCTCCCTGACGGCTTCGAACAGGTCCTTTAAATCGCCGGTTTTCAAACTGTTACCTCCTATAGAGCTGTAAAATGAAGTAGACTTTATTGAGCGGGTGTGATATAATAAAAAATAAATCTGCGTGAAAAGGTAGACTTTATTCTACAGTTATTGTATAATAAAAAACGGCGCAGGTTCCTTCACGTTGCTACCCTGATAACGGAGTTATTTGTGCATGTCGCTACAAGATTAACCGCGTTTATGAGCGATAGCGGGTGTATGGCAAAGTCTACTTTGTCTATCGGCTGAATATACTGAATATAAAGCAATTATGCGCGCTTTACGACACTATACCGGGGAGATGTGACGAATGACGAAGTGGGATTAT
>JAUNBY010000118.1:3296-8533 GCA_030526935.1 Clostridia bacterium | reverse complement strand
ACAACGCGGTGAAAATGGGCCACCAGAGAGCGCGGCTTGCCCTGCGGGGCGTCCGTATTGTCCGGGTTGAACGGGACGGCCATAAGGCCCTGCGGGGCGGGCGTAATCTCCTTGCGGGCGGGACTGAGGTTGTTCGGGGGGACGCGAATTATCCGCTGGCTTGGGCTGACGCTTTGCGGCGGGCTTTTCCTGAGAGACTTCGGGCTTTGCGGCGGGTTGTGCCTGCTCGACCCTGACCTCTTGCGCGGCGGGTTGAGGCGCGGGCTTATCATCAGCCTGCTTCTCCTTAGCGGCCGGCTTGACCTTCGCGGCGGGCTGCTCTTTTTCGTCTTTTCCCGCGTGCGCGGAAACCTCGACGGGCTCGGGCTGAGGCGTCGCCTCGAAAGCCGCGTCCTCGTCTTTTTGAGCGGGCGTTTCCCGCTCCTCGCGCGCGGGCGCGTCGGCGACGGGCGAAGCGTCCGCCGCGACCGCGTCCAATACGGGCTGCGGCACGTCGTCCGTCGAGTACGCGGAAATAAACGCGTCCTCGAGTTCCTTTGCCGCGGCTTCGCGCCGTTGCTGTTCGAGCTGTTCGCGCTGTTGCCTGTTTATATCGTCCGACAGCCTCTTAAGCGCCCGCAGCGTTTCAACCGCGCGCTTTCTGGAGCCGGTTACGGAATTCAGCAGCTTCTCCGAATTTACGGCAAGCTCCTTAGTGGCGTCCTGTACCTTGATTTTGGCCATTACCTGTATGCACCCCCGCAATCCCTCTGTTGATCCACCAATTCGATTATATTCGACGCGAATTTCTCGTCGATGACGACCGCCGTCATGCGGCCGGGTTTACCGATTGTCGTTCCGAGCGCCCTTTCGGGCAATTCTCTGATTTGAACTTTCCTGAACAGGCAGGCGTCGTTCATGGCCTTTCTTGTATTGTCCGACGCCCCGCTGTCTACGAGAATCAGCTGCGCCTTGCCCCTTTTAAGGGCGTTCATGCACGCGTCGTAGCCCGATTGCAGACGTCCGGCCTTGGCGCAAAGTCCCACCATTCCCATGACCTTGTCACGAATCAGCATTTTAACTCCTCCAAACGTCTTTCGAGCTGGGCGTATATTTCCTCCGACATCGCCGCGTCGAGCGCCCTGGAAAGCGATTTCTGCTTCTTTGCTTTTTTCAGGCATTCCACGTCGCGGCAGATATACGCGCCGCGACCGGGCTTTTTACCGGTGGGATCGAGAAACGCCTCCCCTTCGGGAGGTTTGACAACCCTTATCAACTCCGCTTTGGGCTTCATTTCGCGGCATCCGACGCACATGCGCAGGGGAATTCTTCGAACCTTGGGCAATCAGCCATCATCCTCCCCGAGAATACTTCTTTCCATCTGGCTCTGACTTTTTATGTCTATCCTCCAGCCGGTGAGTTTCGCGGCGAGGCGGGCGTTCTGACCCTCCTTGCCTATGGCGAGCGACAGCTGGTTGTCGGGCACTATCACGCGGGTCGCCTTGTCCTTTTCGGAGACGAACACGCTCATGACCCTGGCGGGATTCAGCGCGTTTGAGATATACTCGCTGGGGTCGCTCGACCACTTTATGATGTCGATCTTTTCGGTTTTTAATTCCGCGACGACGTTTTCGACGCGCATTCCGCGAGGCCCCACGCAGGAGCCGACGGGATCTATGGAAGGATCGGTCGAGAAGACGGCCATTTTGGTTCTGTATCCCGCCTCGCGGGCGATGGAGCGAATTTGAACCAGTCCCGACTTTATCTCGGGCGACTCTATCTCGAAAAGCCGCTTGACAAGCCCGGGATGGGAGCGTGAGACGAGCACCTGCGGCCCTCTGGGTATCCTCGACACTTCCAGCACATATACCTTTATGCGGTCGCCGGGGCGATATTCCTCGCCGGGTATCTGCTGATTAGGCTCCAATAGTCCCTCTGTGCGTCCGAGTTCCACATAGACCTGTTTGCCGTCCACGCGCTGGACGATGGCGGTGAGTATCTCGTTTTCCTTTTCTATATACTCCTCGTATATGACGCCGCGCTCGGCCTCGCGTATATGCTGAACGACGACCTGCTTGGCGGTCTGCGCGGCTATGCGGCCGAAGTCGCGGGGGGTGGCGCGTATTTCCGCCAGATCCCCGACCTCGAAGCGCGGATGAATGCTCCTGGCCTCCTCGAGGCTTATTTCGCTCTGAGGATCGACCACCTCGTCAACCACGGTTTTTCTCGCCAGCACTTCGACCGAACCCGTGACGCGGTCGATGGTGGCGCGAACGTTGGCGTTTTTGCCGAAGTTTTTTTTGTAGGCGGAAATGAGCGCCGATTCGATCGCGCCGAACAAAATCTCTTTATTTATGCGCTTTTCTTTCGCGAGCGCGTCGAGCGCCGTGATAAACTCGCCCGAATCAATCGTCTGGCTCATTTTCATCCTCCTCGCCTTGCAGCAGGCTTTCATCGAAATCAAATACTTTTTTGACGAGCGCCACGCTTTTGCGCTCGAACAGCATTTCGCCAAATCCCGTGTCTATGGCGATATTATCGTCCATAAAACCCGTAAGGCGGCCGGAATAGACCTTCAGTCCGTCGCGCGGCTTATAAAGCCTGACCTCGACCACGTCGCCCATGGCGCGCTCGAAGTCGCGCGGCTTTTTGAGCGGCCTGTCTACGCCGGGGGAGGACACCTCCATATAGTCGTAATCTATATCCTCGACGTATTTGAGCATCGCGCGATGAAACGCCTCGCAGCAGTCTATATCGATTCCGCCGGGTTTATCGATAAAAAAACGCAAAAAACGACCGGCGCTCTCCTTTGAAAGCTCGACGTCTATGAGTTCCACGTTCATCGCGTCGGCCAGTTCAAGAGCGCGCTTTTCGGCCACAACCACTCCATTAGGCTTTTTTGGCAATCCAACACCTTCAATCCGCCTGAGAACCATACAAAAGCAAAGAGTGAGCATTCCCACTCCCGTATGCTGCCGGGCGGCGACGCCGCCTACGCATAATCCCAAGCCATACACTGGCTATTATAGCACATTGCGCAATCGAATACAACCACATTTTTTGTAAGGACTGAATAATTTACGTTAACGGATGGTTGATGGCATACGGATTCGTTGTTGTGTAAGTTTGATCGTTTAGCGGGCAATGTTATCCGTCCCCGCAAAAGCAAATCCGGATTTATAGACAGTGCGCTGACAAACTTTACCCTCTTCAGAGGAGAGGGCAGACGCCCCTGCGGATTCGTCATCGCGTAAGGTTGTTCGTTGAGCGGGGAAAGGCTATCCGTCCGCGCGAAAGCAAATCCGGATCTATCTGCATGGCTTGCGTAGGGGCGCGCATTGTGCGCCCGTCCGTATGCCATCAGCGCGGTTTGAGGCCGACAGCGGATTGCGTATACAGCGCAACGAAGAAGCCCGTTTTATAAACCACGCCGCGCGGTGAGTCCGGGCGCGCCACCTGGCGCTTTGCGCGGCTTGCAGCCCCCAGAGGGGAAGGCTTTGGGTGGGGGAGGTTCTGATTGTCGGGTAGTGGGCTTCATAGAAACCGCAACTCGCATATCACGCTTTCTATTGTGGCTTTGTGCCCGACAAACTAGACCTCATCCGACGCCTGCGGGCGCCACCTTCCCCATAGGGGAAGGCAAGTTTGCCAGCGCGCCGTCTAAGTTATTTGAATGAGAGCTTACACTGCACCAACGCCGGTTATCCATTTTACATAAAGAATCCGATAGTACCGTCATCAGTTCTGCCAATAAGCGCAGCCCGGTCTAAAAGCAAGTTTCGCATGACACATGATGTTTCTGGCAGGAGTGTACATTGGTGACATGCCGCATAGTTCAAGCCAAATAACCCCTGAGCATTAATACCAGTAGATGTCATACACAACGGATCGCCGGAACACCATTGCGCATCTGCCAGCAGACTGTCGATAATTTCTGTCATATGTTCCGAGTCGGCCTGAGCAACCAAACCACCAAGGCTGCCATCAGAATCGGAAGAAGCAGTATATATCAATATGCCTGACATCGGTTGTCCGCCTGGATATGTTGAGTAAATGCGCTCTTTTAGCGAAGAAGATTGATATCCGCACAGCTTTGCCAAAGCCCGAATAAGCAAATGAGACAGCGTATGAAGCAATACATACCGGGCTGAAGCATTCTCACAATAAACATGATTCGCCTGTACTCTATCGAGCATTGACCTATAGATTCTTTCGTTGCTCACTTCCCAGGCAACTACCCTTGCCTCATTAAGCCGGATAAAAATACCTTCACCATGCATGTCGATTGCGGGTAGCCATTGTTTTTGATCTCGAGAAAAGATCGGCGCCAAACAAGGACTATTGATATCGCCATCCCACCCCTGTAAACGGGTGAAGCCTACCATGGCTACAATTTCAGTTAGACGATCAACGGCAGTTACGCCATCGATGTATTCAGTATATTTTCGGGGAATACTTAGTCTCCTTGAACTGAAATCAACAGCGTCATCCTCTGTCTCTTCACATAGCGCTCTATACTCTTCCTCATACAGCTCTTTTGTAGACGAGGGATGTTCCATGCGTTGTTCTGTCGCTAACGCTTTATATGATCCCAAAATCTGAGAAATAGAAACTCTCGGAAAATACGGACTTATCTTCTTTTGAATATACGATAGAAGCGCTTCATCGTTTTTTCCTTCCATGGCATCCATATGATTTAGCAGGATCTTACTTACATTTGTACTCCATGGGGGTATGTTCAAAGCGCTGATGTTTACTGACATGTATATACCCGTTGATGCACGCATTCTAACCACTGCGCGTTCATTGCAGGCAGAGGAATCATCATGTTCAAGCCAAGGCTGACGACCGGCACAATGGTATACTGATGAAAATGCTTCAGGAACAAAAGCTTCCTGCATAGTTCTAATCTGACCACAGTCCTCGCATGAAACCATCAAACTACCAAGGTTCGTTCTCCCATTGATATTGAATAATTTCAAATTGGACGGCTGCCCATTTCCCTGCCTGATGCACTTTTTACCATGGTGCACCCAGGCAGAGTACGGAAAATCGTCCAGATGTCCATGTTTGCAGGCGACAACAAAGCGAGATGGCACTAAGCGTTTACCACATCTTGGGCAACGCAATTCTCCTTTTTGAAAGCCTGCCAATTGGCCTTCAAAGCAAAGGTATGTACACACGGGACAATACAACGTCTTTGGAAAACGATAAGCTCCTATATCGTGGCTGTATGATCGCTTATATATGGCCCTATT
>JAUNBY010000118.1:0-3286 GCA_030526935.1 Clostridia bacterium | reverse complement strand
CTGGGCTTCACAAAGAAGGAACGATTTAGGATTTTTTCCAGGTTGTGGCAGCGAATAACTCGCCTGTCATCTTTCTCTGATGGACGATACCAATCATCAGCGCCCCCGATAATGGCTGTTTCCTCTTTGAAATCAACCATTGCTCCGACACCATACGAAGTAATCAATTGTGAAGTACGGAGTTCTCCCAGTTCTTTTATTTCTCTTTTAATCGTTTTTCGCATATCAATCACCTCTTCAAGTAAACGCCTGATTGCGTATCGACATTTCTCATCGAGTTCATTGTTGGCGGGAACAAGGCATTCTCACTTTTCTCTGCGGGAATTAGCAGTGCGTCTGTATCATTCTCCGACCGGTTCAACAGTTGATACTGAAAACGTGCGCCCCTTGTTATCGCCGCTTCATTCCATTGTTCGATAAATTCGTCAAGTATGTCTTCGGCATAACCCGCAGTTTCTGCGGATCTGTCGGCAATCATTGATATTAAATCATCCCGGATCTTCCTTATGTCCGCTCTGCCGCTTCTGAATTTTGCAGCGTCCTTATTCGCACGAAGATCAGGGCACATATGGCGAACAAGCGTAATAAACACGGCATGCAGAGCTTTATCCATAGTACGGCATGCATATGGCGTGACGCTTGCAGGTTCAACCATCTTATTCAATGCCTGGTGATATGTCTTAAACTGCTCAAAATGACTCTTGTCGCGTGTTCTCAGCATATTCAGCAGCACAATAACAAGGCCAGGATTCGAACGCCCTACGCGGCTTGTAGCTTGTATGTATTCAGCTGTAGCTTTGGGTTGACCGTAAACCGTCATCAACCCCAATCGATTAATGTCGATACCAACAGACAACATATTGCTTGAAAGTACATAATTCAACGCAGCCGTGCTCGGATAATGCTGTTTATCAAGCTGATTACGGATTTCTGCGATCTCTCGCGAGCTCTTTCTGCTTGTCAGTTCACCATATTCGTATTCATTCGTAATACGCTCAACTCCAGCCTTTTCAGATTCCACGGAAAACTTATGCCTGCGAAGGCTCTCGGCATAAGAGCATACGCGATCAATAATCAAAGTATCAGCAGAACCCAAATCCTTCAAAGAGTTAAAGTAGCCGACATTCGTCCAAAATTGATCAATCACCTTTGGATCAGTCCCGGTTTTTATCAGGTACTGAACAGCATACTTTACGACGCCAAAGGTTCGAACAACGGCGTCGGGCAAACTGCCTCCAGTTTCGCAAAAACCGATGTATTGTCTTTCCGGTCTCTCATCCTTTGTTGCAGTTTTCGCGAAGAAAAAATCCTCTGCTGAAAAACCAGACGGTGGGAATTGAAAAGCCTTCTTCCCATATAAAGCGCGGATTTGTTCGCTTGCATTGCATAGAGTTGCGGTGGAAGCAAGGATTTTGGGCTTTATGCCGTTTTGTTCACAAAGCTTCTCTATCGTAAGTTCATATAGTCCGCTGATGGAACCTAAAGGCCCGGATATTAAGTGAAGCTCATCCTGAATCAGCAACTCCGGCGGGAGCCCATACCCGTCTTCCGCAAAAATTGTTCCTGTTCTATCTTCCCATGCCAAGCGGGCGAACTTATCGATCGTTCCGATCAGTAGTGCGGGTCTACGTGTATAGATATCGTCATCTACCGTAATAACCGGAAGATCGTCGTGGAAAGGACAACTGTCGTCAGGACAATGAGTCTTGAATTGATTGTCCTTTATAGAATACGAATTATGAAAAAGTAACGGTGTACCGCAATAAGGACAGGCTGACAGCTGTGCAGGCGTTGATCTCACTTCATTAATCAAATTTCCTTTGAGCTTTTCCAACACCGTTGCCGCCGTCTCCGCGTTCTCCCAGTCTGAAATGACGTGGTTGGGAGTAACTTCACTGCCAACCCATAGACCGATAGAGATCTCCCCGCCCGGTATCTTCTCCTGTCGACGAATCAGGTCGCATTCACAAATCAGCGCCGCGGCCCGTTCGAATTGTTGGGAGGTAAGCATTCGCAGCGTATAGCGCATCAGTACTGTAATTCCACGTCCCTGCTCACCCTTCGTCAGTCGACGGTAAAAAATTGTGAAGGCCGCCACTCCCAGGTATGCTTCCGTCTTACCGCCGCCTGTAGGAAACCACAATAAATCGACCGTATCTCGCCATTTTAAACAACTGTCAGACATATCCGGAACACACATCAGAACATAGCAAAGCTGGAATGGATACCAGGATACACTGGTTTCGTCCTGGTTTCGCCTTTTTGCGGATTGCCGCATCATGGCTTTGTTCATCAGGCAAAATGCTTTCCATGCCTTTTCGTCGTTACAAAGAGTTGCTATGCCCATTTCAAGTCGCTCGATGCACTCATCAATACTGTCAAGTATTCTTTTGGCAACACTCTGGTAGTTTGCGGGGATCGTCGTCAATTGTCTGAGCAGTTTCGATGCCCAATCCCGATATTTATCAATATACGATTCAAGTTCAGATAAATTTACTTCTTTTCTGTCATCGATCCATGATGACATCAGAAAACACCTGAATGTACTATCTGTTACGGCAATCATTTGTGAAACAACCGCCCCCGGCAGGAAAGTGCTCCTAATTTCGGTAATACACGGCGAAGCCGAATCCCATGTTACTGAACATCCATGCCCTGCTGCGTAACTGTGTGTATTTCGATAAAGGAAACTCTGCTTTTGCCTGTCTTCATCATTGGTAGTCAATACCCCAGTGTCAATCGGACAGAAAGGCCCCTTAATGATTAGAGTACATTGAAACAGCGAAGCCGTATTCTGCTCGATTTCACTGCGTGATGCAATTTTTGTGTTTTCAATCGAAACCGTCCATAGCACAGAATTCGTTGATATTTCTTTTCGTCGCACAATTTGAAGCATTGCTCGACCGTTGAACAGTTCCACTTTTTGCGCTCTTTTCGGCAGAGTAATGGTTAATACGCCCGAATTCAACGCTACTCGTTTGTACTCATGTAATGTATAGTTTTTACCCTCATCATGAATATCAACATTGTCATAGCTACCAGCGCAAAACGAAAGATGCAATACTGTAGTCTCGGAAGGCAGCGAAAACGAAATCGCCATGACTGAAGGCCTAAACTGGTTTGCTTCGCGGATCACATCAACATCCTCTTCATCTATTTCGCCGCCAAAAACAGAATCCGGCGATTGTTCAGAAGAGCTTTCAATAGCCACAGAGCCTGGATCAGCGACAGCCATAGTATGGGTTCTTTTTGGCCAAAGAATACCACACACATAGGTATCCAAAGG
>JAUNBY010000579.1 GCA_030526935.1 Clostridia bacterium | reverse complement strand
GCGTCTAACGCGGCGCTCAATTGCGCGCAGCGTTCGTAAAGACGGGCATATTCCTCCCGGAAAGGCTCTACTTCTCGCGCAAGCGCCGCTTGCGCGGATTTTGTCAGGAAAGCTTCGAGATATGACTGTTCGCAGGAAAATCCCTGCCGCGTGATTTCATCCCGATAGGCGCGGCACGCGTCTTTTACGCGCGCCTGCTCAAGATAAAACTGCTTTTCATCCTCGTGGCAAATCTGTTCATACTGCGCGAATTTTTCCTTGTCCCCGCCTGTGCGCGCGGCCTCCAACAAACTGTGATTCAATTGGGATCGGGCAAGGACGCGCTCCATCTGAGCGGTCTTTTCCCGCGCGGCTTTCTCCGTTTCCTTAACGGCTCGCGCGCGATTCGCGCGCTCCAGCTTTTTATACTTCTCCTGCATGGACGGCAAACGTTCCATCATAGCCTGAAGCCGCGCGGAGACGTCCCGCCATTCTTCTTCCATTGTTGCGCGTAGCGCGTCATCCATGTCGAATACCTCCATTCGCGACTATTGTACCATCGCCGGCCGTCCGACGCAAATGCCATTCGGGGAGCTACAAAGACATTTCGCGGCGATATACGCCGCGAAAAAGTCATATCAAAATATCACGCGTCCATAGCGTTCGGGTTTCGCAGGCGATATACTCAGCTCACGAAATCCAGTTTTATCGTAAAGTTATCGCCGGACGAAAAGTAGTCCACGGTCATGCGAAGGTTATTCTTCACGTAAACGGCGTAGAATCTGGACTCGCTCATGTCGAGATTGCCCGAAAGACTCCAGCCGTATTGAGTAATCAGGCTCGTCGTATATTCAAGCGCCTGGTTTACCGATACGTTGCGGTAGGTCAGAATGCGCCCCATCGCGCTGTCGGCCTTCGCGGACACGAGCTTGAACGATGTCGGCAAATCAAAGGCTCTGTAGTCGACGTCATTATACTGTATGGCTTCCTCGTCGCACAAAACTATTCGGTTTTGCTGGTTGGCGGTAACTAGATGTATCTCAACGCCGTCCAAATCGAGAACACTGAGCCGGTCGGTATTTATATACACCTTCGCGCCGAGCTGCGCGAGGGTTTGCAGATAGCTCTCATACCCTTCCGTCGCCGACGAGGGGATTACGATTCTGGCGTAACCGTCGCTTAGCGTCGTTTCGTAAGCCGGAGAGTCAAATACGGGAATCTGAGGAAACTGGCTTTCAGGCCATGTTGTCAATGTCGTCGGAACGATCGCGGTTTCCGGAAGCTGCTGCTGTATCTGCTGCTGCGCCTCGATTGCGGCAGCCGCTATAATCCGGGCGTTTTCCTGTTGTTCGAGCCTGTTGCGCGTGAGCATTACAGAGGCGAACAGCACAAGCGCTATAACCGCTACGGCGCCTGTCGCCACGCAGATATACTGTATAAACTGACGTCGCTGTTCACGGCGAAGATCCTCCTCTATGGAGAATATTTCATCGTATTCTTCGTCGTACTCCTCTTCGTCATATTCTTCCTCGTCGTAT
>JAUNBY010000117.1 GCA_030526935.1 Clostridia bacterium | reverse complement strand
CCTTTCCCTTTTTGGGCGACGGTCGCCGCTTCTTTATGCAAAAACGCCTGTCGTGACACCAAATAGTTCTTGATGTTTGAAAAAGATTCTGTTATTATATATATGGTAAAGTTGAATTGCGAAGGGAGTGCTCAATCGATTTATGAACAGAAACAGACTTGCCGCGCTTTTATTAGTTATGGTACTGGCAGTAATGGCAATGGCTCCAGGCGCTCAGGCGGAGATTGCCGATCTGGAGGGTAAGCTCGTAATACTGCACACCAACGACGTTCACGGCCGCGCCGTATCCGATCTTTCCAACGGGCAGTTCGGCTACTCATACATAGCCTCGCTCAAGAAACAGTTTATCGAACAGGGCGCGAGCGTCTTGCTTTTAGACGACGGCGACGCCTCGCAGGGACTTCCCATCGTCAATTTGAGCTACGGTGAGAACGCCATCAAATTCATGAACGCCGCGGGCTATGACGCCATGGCTCTGGGCAACCATGAGTTTGACTGGGGAACCGACGTCGCCAGGCAGCTTGCCGAAATAGCCGAATTCCCGATACTCGGCGCCAACGTCGTAGACGATATTTCGGGAGAACCGCTTTTCGGAACCAATGTCGTATTCGACATGCCAAACGGCATGAAGGTCGGCGTATTTGGAATTGACACCCCGGAGACCTTCACCAAGGCTCACCCCGACAAGGTTAAGGGAACAAAATTCCTGGCTGAAGAAGAACTTTACGCCTGTGCGCAGGCTCAGGTAGACGAACTTACGGCGGCCGGTTGCGATCTGATCGTTTGCCTTGGACACCTCGGCATCTCCGACGAGAGCATACCCAACCGCTCCTATGACGTGATCGAGAACACCGCGGGCATAGACCTGTTCATCGACGGACACAGCCACATCGCCGTCGACGGCGAGATGATCAACGACACGCTCCTCGTCTCCACGGACGGGCATTTCCAGCAGATAGGCGTAGTCGTATACGACGGAAGCGAGCTTTCCAGCGAGCTTATGTCGGTCAAGCTCGACGACGAAGTGGAAGCGCTCGTCAACGACATCGACGCCCAGATACAGGAGCAGTTGAGCGCCGTGTTCGCCACCACAGAGGTTGACCTGAACGGCGAACGCGACCCCGGAGTGCGCACCGAGGAGACCAATCTCGGCGACTTCTGCACCGACGCCATGCTTTGGGCGGCGCAGCAGGCCGTGCCCGAAACCGTACACGCCGCTATCAATAACGGCGGCGGCATCCGCGCCACGATAAAGGCCGGCGACATCACCATGAACGACATGAAGACAGTGTTCCCCTACGGAAACGTCGTGGTGGTTCTCACCCTCAAGGGCAGCGAGATACTCGAAGCCCTCGAAGCCGCGACCTTCTCTACCCCCGACGCCATCGGCGCCTTCCCGCAGGTATCGGGCATCGTCTATACCATCGATACGACCGTTCCCTATGAAAACGGCGAACAGTATCCGAATTCGACCTATTACGCCCCGGCGAATCCCGGCAGCCGCGTGACCATTCAGTCCATCGCTGGCGAGCCGTATGACGCCGAGAAGTACTACAACGTCGCCACCAACGACTTCTCAGCCGCCGGCGGAGACACTTATTACGCCTTCACCTACGCCAACCAGACCGCCAAGTTCGACACCGGCGTAGCCCTCGAGGACGCGCTTGTCAATTATGTCGCGGAGGTTCTGGGCGGAGTCATCACCGCCGAGGATTACGGCGAGGTTCAAGGCCGCATAACCGTCATTAAGTAACCCATCCCGGCACGGGTCGGGAAAAAATAAATGGAGGTAAATTCATGAAGAAAATCGTTACACTGCTTCTCGCTTTGCTGATAGCCCTGTCCGCCGGAGCGGGCCTGGCCGTCGACGAGGGTGTGACCGGCAAGGTCGTCATCTACACCTCGATGTATCAGGATGTAATCGATCTGATGGACGCGGCTCTCGAAGCCGAGTTCCCGAATTGCGACGTAGAGTTCTTCTACGGCGGAACCGGAACCCTTCAGACCAAGCTCGCCGGCGAAATGGAAACGGGCGTTCTGGGCTGCGACATGATGTTGGTCGCCGAGCCCGCCTACTCCATAGAGCTTAAAGAGGGCGGATGGCTGCATCCCTACATACTCGACCGCGCGCAGGATCTGCGCTTCGAGTACGACGAGGAAGGTTACTGGTATCCGATACGCGTGTGCGCGATGGGTCTGGCCTACAATCCCGATATGTACGATATAGCCGATATACCGCGCACGTTCTATGATTTCGCCTACGACACGTCCGCGGCGGGCATGATCTCCATGTCCAACCCCCTCACCAGCGGCACCGCGATGGCGACCATAGTTGGACTTCTCGACAAGTACGGCGAGGAATACTTCGACGCGCTTGGCAATCAGGACGTCATGATCGAGTCCGGTTCCTCAGCTCTCGCGAAGCTTGAGACCGGCGAGTGCAGCGTCATAATGATCCTTGAGGAATCCGTGCTCAAAAAGCGCGAAGAAGAAGGCTCCACCCTCGAGTGGTTCTGCCCCGAGGACGGCGACGTGCTCATCCCCTCCACCGTCATGACCGTAGCCGCCGACCGCAGCGCCAACAACAACATCGCCGCCTGCGAGAAGATCACCGAGTGGCTCATGTCCGACGAAGGACAGGGCTATATCGTCAGCGGCTGGATGCATTCCGTCATAACCGATTTCCCGAAAGAGCCCTATGACGGCATGAATTCCGTGGAGCTCATCGAGAAGGACATCGGCGTCGATTGGGTCAAGTGCTACACCGAGCGCGAGAGCATTCGCACCATGTTCCAGGAGAAGGTAACGGTAGGCTAAGTCTATCGAGGGATCGACGGCTTCCCGCCGCCGATCCCTTATTGTTTCATACTAATTGCGTAGGAGCGAAGTAAATGACCAATACCGCTTCATTAGAAGGGCGCGCCGCCAGGCACAGATTCGATCCCAAGTGGGTTATTATACTGGCGATCGTCGCGTTCATGGTTGTCTTTCAGGTATTCCCTCTGGTATATCTTGTTTTCAAGGCGTTCTTTCCAAACGACGCGTTTTCACTGTCCACATTTGAGAGAATATACACCTACGAAATGAACTGGGGCGCGCTCACAAACACGCTGATCGCGGCCAGCATGACCATGGTCTTCGGAACGATACTGGCGTTTCCGCTGGCGTGGCTCGTAGGGCGAACGAATTTATACGGGAAAAAATTCTTCCGGAGCCTTTTCGTATTGACCTATATGGTTCCGCCGTATGTCGGCGCGATGGCCTGGCTTCGGTTGCTCAATAGAAACGTCGGAACCATAAACGTACTTCTTCGCACGATGTTTAACATCGAAGCCAATGTCGGCCCCATGAACATATACACCCTCGCGGGGCTTATATGGGTTCTGACGACGTTTTACTATCCCTATGCCTTTATAACCATATCGCGCGCGATGGAGAAGATGGATCCCTCTCTCGAGGAAGCCGCGCGCATCGCCGGGGCGTCGCCCATCAAGACCGTGTTCACGATCACCATGCCGATGATGACGCCAAGCCTCATAGCCGGAGCGCTTCTTGTGTTCGTATGCGCCGCCTCCTGTTACGGCATTCCCTCGATAATCGGAGCGCCGGGTAAGGTGCATACGGTGACGACGCGAATCATCGAGTATATGGGTCTTGGCACCGACGGCATAAACGACGCGGTCGGCCTGTCGGTGTTTTTGATGGTGGTCGCGATAATCGTCTTGTACATATCGGACGTGGTTATCGCAAAGAAACAGTATATAACGGTGTCGGGCAAATCGACGAGACCCAATATCGTAGATCTTGGCAAATGGCGCGCGCCGCTTACGATAATCGTAAGCCTGTTCGCCTGCCTCGTGATACTGCTTCCCTTCACCACGATACTGGCGACGTCGTTTAAGAAGAATCTAGGCAAGGGCATATTAGATGCCGGTAACTTCACGACCGATCACTGGACGAAGATATTCGCGCGCGAAGACGTGCTTCAAAGCCTTTGGAACTCGATAATCTTCGGCGTTATCACCGCGACCATAGGCATATTGATAGCATGCGCGATGGCGTATCTGTTGCAAAGGACGCGCGTAAAGGGTCGGAAGATACCAGATTTTCTGATAACGCTTGGGTCCGGAACGCCGTCGGTGGTCATAGCGCTGGGCCTTATAATGACCATGACCGGAAAGTTCGGCATCAATATCTACAACACCGCCTCGATAATGATAATCGCCTATCTTATCAAGTACCTTATGATGGGCATGAGGACGGTCGTTTCGGCCATGAGCCAGATACATGTATCCCTCGAGGAAAGTTCGCAAGTGTCGGGCGCGAGTTGGCTTGGAACCATGAGGCGGATAACGATACCGCTTATATTCCCGTCCATCGCCGCCGGCTGGTTTTTGATATTCATCCCGAGCTTTTATGAACTGTCCATGTCGGCGTTGTTGTACTCAAGGGATACGAAGACCATTGGCTTCCAGCTGTACGAATACTGGACGTACACCTCTCAGCAGCAGGCGTCCGCCATGGCGTTTGGCATACTGCTGGTGGTCGTTATTCTCAATGTGGTCATGAACCGCATAACCAAGGGCGAATTCTCAATTTAAGGGGAAATATCGATGGCGACAATTACGATCAAAAACGTCTCAAAGACTTTTGGAACCAACGTCGTTTTGCGCGAGTTTAACGAGAAATTCGAGCAGGGCGAGTTTATAACCCTTCTCGGCCCCTCCGGCTGCGGGAAGACGACGATGCTGAGGATAATCGCGGGATTTGAAAAGCCCACTACCGGCGAGGTATATATCGACGATCAGCTCGTATCGGGGCCGAATACATTCGTTCCCCCGGAGCGCCGCGGAATCGGCATGGTCTTTCAGTCCTACGCGGTGTGGCCGCACATGAACGTATTCGACAACGTGGCGTATCCGCTGAAAATCGCCAAGAAATCCTCGGCGGACATACGCAAAAACGTAGACAGGGTTCTTGAGATAGTGCACTTGAGCCAGTACGCGAAGCGAATACCTTCGCAGCTATCTGGCGGACAACAGCAGCGCGTCGCCCTCGCCAGGGCGCTCGTGGCCGAGCCGCGCCTGCTCCTTTTGGACGAGCCGCTTTCGAACCTCGACGCCAAGTTGCGCGAGAGTATGCGCTTTGAAATTAAGGAGATACAGCGCACTTTGGGCATTTCGGTCGTCTACGTGACCCACGACCAGACCGAAGCCATGGCCATGTCGGACAGGATATTCGTCATAAACGCCGGCATCGTCCAGCAGGTCGGCTCTCCCGAGGACGTCTACCGCAGGCCTGTGAACCGCTTTGTCGCGGATTTCGTCGGCAAGGTCGATTTCCTTCCGGGCGTCGCAGCGGACAGATATATAACCGTGGCGAACGGACAAAAAGTCGCCTATGACGGCGATAAAAAGGGCGAAGTCACCTTAGCCGTCCGTCCCGAAAACGCCGTTATGCTCGACTCCCCGCCCGGTGACATGCCTTATCTCACGGGTACGCTCTTATCGAGCTTTTACCTCGGCGACGTTTACGACTGCCGCGTGATGCTTGGGGATACAATGCTTCGCGTAGTCGTTCCCTCCGGCGAACGCGCCATACCCGCGAAAGGAAAGACGCTCTACGTCGGCCTTCGCGAGTTCATAGTGTTTGACAAGACGGAAGACGAGGAATTGAAGATATTGACCTGACTTCTCGCATCTTGAGAGGGAACGCCGGTTGAACGCGCGGACTGACGACCAACTCTCGAACCGCAATGACAGCTGCGTGTGTGGAGTGCAATGCGCTCCACACAGACTGCGTCATTAGTCAAGCATCATCATATTGCGCTATGGTGGCGGCTGCCCGCCAGTCCGGTTTATGAAAGGAAAAGGGTTCATATGAAACGATTTATCTGTCTTGCGGCTTTAATAACTATGCTCATCTGTTCGCTCCCTGCGTCGGCACAGGACATAGGCTCTGACCTCAGCGAGTTCGGCGACGGCATCTCCAATGCCTTCAAAAACTTTGGATCAAGCGTCGCCGCGGCCTCAAGCGATCTGTACGAGTCCGTCAAGGGAACCATCGAGAACGACGGAAAAGAAGTTGTCGATAACGTGGCGGATACCGTCAAGGGCTGGGTTGAACAGGCGGCTCCCGAGGCCGAAAGGCTCGCCGGCGTCATAAGCGATTGGGCCGCGGAAACCGCTCCGAAGGTCGGCGATTACTTCGGCGATTTATGGAACCGAATAACTTCGTGGTAGGTGAAATATGTCTTCACTATTGATAAAGAACGCCCGCGCGATAGTAACGGCGGACGATTGCGACAGCGTCTATGCCGGCGCCAACCTCTACGCCGAGGACGGCGTTATAAAGGAAATACAGGCTCCCGAGCGCGACGCGGACGTGGTTATAGACGCGAAGAATCTCGTCGTCTATCCGGGACTTGTCAATACTCACCACCATCTGTATCAAACCTTCACCCGCAATCTTCCCCAGGTTCAGAACATGGAGCTTTTCGACTGGCTCAAGACCCTTTATCAGTTGTGGAAGGGGCTGACGCGGGAGCACGTGTACTATTCCGCCCTGACGGGAATGGGGGAACTTATAAGATACGGCTGCACGACCGTTATGGATCACCATTACGTATTTCCGCGCGTCGGAAGCTCCGGCTTTATCGACGCGCAGTTTGAGGCGGCGTCCCTTCTTGGGGCGCGCTTTTACGCCACTCGCGGAAGTATGTCGCTCGGGGAATCGCAGGGAGGCCTTCCGCCGGATGAGCTTGTGCAATCGACCGACGAGATTTTAAAGGACAGCGAACGTCTCGTCAGGCTATATCACGACCCCTCGCGCTTTTCAACGCGCCGCGTCGCCCTGGCTCCCTGCTCGCCGTTCAGCGTTACAGCCGACCTGCTCAGAGAATCAGCGGCGCTCGCCCGAAAGCTGGGCGTGAGATTGCATACCCACCTTTGCGAAACGAAGGACGAGGAGGATTTCTGCGTTCAAAAGGTCGGCATGAGACCTCTCGATTATATGGAGTCGCTCGGCTGGACAGGCTCCGACGTATGGTTCGCACACGGCATACATTTTAACGACGACGAAATACTTCGCCTGGCGAAAACCAAAACCGGCGTCGCTCACTGCCCGGCGTCTAATATGAAACTGTCTTCGGGCGTATGCCGCCTGCCCGACATGTTAAAATACGGCGTACCCGTTGCCCTCGCCGTCGACGGAAGCGCAAGCAACGACTGTTCAAACCTTCTGAGCGAAATCAGAATAGCCTATCTCATGGCGCGGCTTAACTGGTCAAACCTCTCCCCCACCGGCTACGACATGCTCAAGATAGCCACAAGGGGCGGAGCCGACGTTCTGGGCATGGACTATGTGGGCAGCCTTTCACCCGGCATGGCGGCTGATATGTTCCTGATAGACGTCGATTCCCCCGACTTCGCCGGGACGCTTGGCGATTACAAATCGCTTCTCGCCACCGTGGGATACGCCCGTCCGGTGAAGTATACCATAGTTGCCGGACGCGTCATCTGCGAGGACGGACATCTCGTCAACGCCGACGAAGAAGAAATCTTCCGCAAAGCCAACGCGCTTGCGGGCGGTCTGTCAGGCGCAATATAATTGTAACGCGATAAGTGCGACCGGCGCGTGATGCGGTTTTGCGACGGGGAGTTATTTTGCGAAGCTGTTTCGACGGGGGTTTGACCCCCCTGGAATTCCGAAAACGGGCGACGAGTTAAACTACACAACCATGGAGGCGAATATAATGTTAAAGATCGTTGTACTCGATGGCTACACGGAGAATCCCGGCGATTTGAGCTGGGAAGGACTTGAAAAGCTTGGACAGCTTACAGTATACGACCGCACATCAACCGAGGATATTGTAAAACGCATCGGCGACGCTCAAATCGTCTATACAAATAAGACGCCAATTACACGGGAAACGCTCGACGCCTGTGCGCAGGTTCAGTTCATAGGCGTGCTGGCGACGGGATACAACGTCGTCGATACACAGGCGGCGAAGGAAAAAGGCATCCCAGTCGCAAATATCCCAACCTACGGAACCGACGCCGTTGGCCAGTTCGCCATAGCGATGCTGCTTGAAATATGCCATCACGTGCAAAGGCATTCCGACGCGGTATATGAGGGGCGCTGGAGCGCATGCCCTGATTTCTGCTTCTGGGATTACCCGCTTATAGAGCTTGCCGGAAAGACAATGGGAATCATAGGCTTTGGACGCATAGGACAGGTGACGGGGCGCATAGCAAAGGCCTTGGGCATGAACGTCATAGCCTGCGACAGCTTTGAAAACGAATCCGGCCGCGCCATAGCAAAGTATGTTAAAATCGACGAACTTCTGGCGACATCCGACGTAATATCTCTTCACTGCCCTCTTTTCCCGGAAACGCAGGGCATTATTAATAAAGAAAACATCGCCAGGATGAAGGACGGGGTTATAATTCTTAACAACAGCCGCGGACCGCTCATCGTCGAGGAAGATCTGGCGCAGGCGCTCAATTCAGGAAAGGTTTACGCGGCGGGTTTGGACGTGGTTTCAACGGAACCTATAAAGCCGG
>JAUNBY010000578.1 GCA_030526935.1 Clostridia bacterium | reverse complement strand
AACGGTATATCTCGGATTTAGCTCCTACGTCTATGCCGCGCGTCGGCTCGTTCAATATGAGAATATCAGGCTTGTTGAGCATCCACTTGGCTATAGTTACTTTTTGCTGATTGCCGCCCGAGAGCGACTCGACGACCGTTTCAGTCGAGGGCGTCTTGATATTGAGCGCGTCGATCCATTCCTCCGCGAGTTTTTCTTCCTCGCGGGTGTCGAAGCGCAGACCTTTTTGCAGCGCGTTTAAGCGCAATAGCGTAATATTCCTCTTGACAGTCTGTATCAGTATCAGACCCTCCGTCTTGCGCTCGGCGGGAACATACGCCATGCCGCTTCGTATGGCGTCGAAGGTATTTCGGATCTTCACGCTTTTTCCGTGCACCTTGACCTGTTTTTCCCCGGGCATGGCGCCAAAGAGGGTCTTGACTATTTCGTCGCAGCCCGCGCCCATCAGTCCAAAAAAGCCGACTATCTCACCCCTGTGTAAATGAAAGGATACGTTTTTAAGGAAGGTTCCGCTCATGCCCTTGACTTCCAAAAGCATTTCGCCCATGCGCCGATTTTGCACGGGGTACATATCGGTTATCTCCCTGCCCACCATGAGCGATATAAGCTTGTCCTTGGTTGCGTCGGCTATATCCATGCCGCCTACGCGCTTGCCGTCGCGCATGACGACGACCCTGTCGGCGACCAGTAAAACCTCGTCGAGCTTATGCGAGATGAATATAATGGCGCTGCCCTCGCTTTTCATGCGTTCTATCAATTTGAACAGCTTTTCACACTCCCGGTCGTTGAGCGCGGCGGTTGGCTCGTCCATTACCAATAGCTTCATATTTCTCGCATATCCCTTGGCGATTTCCACAAGCTGTTTTTCGCCTACGGTCAGAGTGTGCATGGGCGTAGTGGGATCAATGTACTCGATTCCGACCTGCCTTTGTATCTCAAGCGAACGCTCGCGCATTTTCTTTTTATCGATGAGGAATTTGGCCTTGCCGCGCTTTGGCATATCGCCTATGAGTATATTCTCCGCGACCGTCATATAGTCGATGTAGTTCAACTCTTGATATATGACCGAAATGCCGTAATCTATGGCCTGTTTGGGCGTATAGCCGGCTATTTCCCTTCCTTCGAGGAATATCTTTCCCTCGTCGCAGGAATACGCGCCGGAAAGAATTTTTATCAGCGTCGATTTTCCCGCGCCGTTTTCCCCGATCAACGCGACGACCTCGCCGCGATGAACTTCAAGATCCGCGTGATCCACGGCCACCACTCCCGGGAAGGCTTTATATATCTGCTCCATTTTGAGCGTCGTTTCATGCCTCCTTGTTTAAGAGGGTTACCGCCCTCTGGCGGCAACCCCCTTACTTATTACCGATTATCGCCCTTGGATCCTTAATCGGATAGTATTCATCAGACCGTGATCTGTTCGGGATAGTATTCCCATACGTTATCGCGGCTGATCACGACGCCCTGATTGTAGAAGTTGGGGCCGATTTCCTCACCGGCAGCTCTGGCGGCGAGTATT
>JAUNBY010000116.1 GCA_030526935.1 Clostridia bacterium | reverse complement strand
AACGACTTTGCGCTTTCTTTGGTTTGTTAAGGATTTTTTAATGCTGCCGCCCTGTTTATATCCTGACGGGGCTTGCCTTTGCGAAGGAAAATGTATATAATGATATACGAATTGGAGGTTTGTCTACACTGATGAGCGATGATGAGAAACGCGTCGAATCGCGCAAAATGGCAAGGGCGCGCAGGGAAGCGCAGCTAAAGGCCGAAAAAGCCAGGACAAAAAAAAAGCGCAAGCTTACAAGCTCTAAAGTCAAAAACGCAGAAGGCCCGGTAAGGACAAAGAGAAAGACAAATCGCGCAGCGTCGGCGCCGGTCGAAACGTCCATGAAACTCGGCAGGTCTTTAAGAACCGGCGGAGCCTTCATTATGCGCGTTTCGAAAAAGGCCTATAAAGACTTTAACACATTTACGCAGAGCAGCGGCGATCAGCTGTCCTCCCGCAAGGCGCCCGTCGAAGGCTCCGCTTTGAGGCGCAACATGACGTTTATTATTTTTGGATTAACCGTCGTCGTTATAATGTCAATTGCGCTTATGGTGCTTAACAATTCCTCCGTCTCGGTCGACAGGGTGACCGTCTCCATAGTGGGGCTTGACAGCAACCTCGAAGGCTATAATATACTGCATATATCGGATCTTCACGGGCGCTCGTTCGGCACAAATCAAACGTCGCTATTGAGGACAATAAACGGCCTGAGCTATAACCTCGTGGTCTTTACCGGAGACATGGTCGGCCGCTCAAACGACCCGCAGCCCTTTTACGATCTGCTGGAGGGCATGACCGCCAACAGGCCGCGCTATTTTATAAGCGGGGATTCCGACCCGCAGGTGCTGCTCGACACCCCGCGCGACATTGTGGACACGCTCGACAATATGGTTTTAAACGATTGGGTACTCGGCGCAAAGGAGCGGGGGGCTACATATCTGTCTACGACCATGGGCGTAAGCGTCGGCACGACTACCTTATGGCTCTCCCCCGCCTCGCTTTTGAGCATCGACATACCGACATCCCTCGCCACCGTCAAGGAGCAACTCGCTCAGGAGACCGACGGAGCGGCGAACGGCGTCATAACGGACTACCAGAACCTTCCACTGACGGATTACCGTTACAGAAAGCTCAACAGGCTCGATCAGGCGGTTCACAACATGACCTCTTCCCAGACGCATATCGCGCTTTCTCACGTCCCTCCGACACAGGAGTACATAGAGGTTACGCAAATGCTCGGCGAACAGCAGACCGATGAATACGCTTATTTGCCTACCGTCGACCTCGTGCTCGCGGGGCATTACTGCGGGGGCGGCTGGAAGCTTCCGTTTATAGGCGCCATATATGTTCCCAATTCGTCGCTCGACCGCCACGGATGGTTCCCGAGTCAGTCGGACGTCGAGGGATTGAAGCAGTTGGGCTCAACGCTTCTGTATACCTCGCCCGGGCTTTCCGTTACCGACAAGATAGCGCTTTTGCCCAATTTCAGATTGTTCAACGAACCCAAGATCACGATCCTTACGCTTACCTCCGCTATAACGAACAACCTCATCGACTAAGGCTTATGCCTTCTATTTCCAAAAGCTTCCGCTTCAGGTGAAGCCCGCCTCCATAACCCGTCAGGCTTCCGTTCGTGCCTATGACGCGGTGGCAGGGTATTATTATCGATATGGGATTATGTCCTACCGCGCCTCCGACCGCCTGTGCCGACATGCGCCTTATCCCTCTTGCATCCGCTATACGTCGGGCAATCTCTGCGTAGGTGATGGTATTCCCGTAGGGGATTTTCAGCAGTATCTCGTATACCTCGCGCCTGAACTCACCGCAATTCAGGCGCAGCGGCAGTTCCTCGCGCGGTATTTCCCCCGAGAAATACTGATCGAGCCACGATTTCGCCTTGCGGAATAATTCAAAATCCTCCGCTTCAACGCGGTTTTCGTCTTCAACAGGCGTCTGACCCTCTATGGACAGGTTTGTTATACCCTCCCCGTCGGAGGCGACAGTTATTTCGCCGAGTGGCGAATGGTATATGAAATGCATTTTTACCTCCATCGCGGCGCGATATTGACCGCGCCGATATACCGTGAATTATAAAGCGAAAGGTGTGATGAATCTGAACGCGCGCCTTACGATGAATCCCATTCTGGAATTGCTGTACCCGTCTAACGCCTGCTGTCTTGGATGCTCGGACAACACCGGAACCGATAAGCCATGGCTGTGCGACGCTTGCGAGAAGCTTTTGACGAGGATGGATATTATGCTGTCCCGCGAGAATCAAAGTTGGCCAAAGGACGCTGTGTCGATGGTCAGAAGCGTATATCGTTACAGGCGTCCCATAGACGGAATAATCCAGGCGTTCAAATATAGCGGCGTCTATGCGCTTGCGGACTGGATATCGGACTTCATGGCCGACAGTCTTCGCGACTGGGACGGCGTAATCGCGGATTGCCTCGTCCCGGTGCCCATGCACATCTCCAGACAGCGCAAAAGGGGATATAATCAAACGGAAGTGCTCGCGAAATCTCTGAGCGAGAAAACAGGCATACCCTGTCTTAACGCCCTCAAGCGCGTTAAGAACACCCCTCAACAGGCGCTGTCGAGCGACTATCAGCGCAGAAAAAACATGAAGGGCGCCTTCGCGCTCGCGACCGACATCGCCGGAATGAGCATCATTCTGATAGACGACGTGATTACATCGGGCGCTACGGCTAACGCTTGCGCCGCCGTTTTAAGAAGCGGCGGCGCAAGCGAGGTAAACCTTATGACAATAGCTTCGGGTTATAACGAAAGGCGGACAAAGTAAGCCTTTGTTCAATCCGCATAGTTAAGACGAAACGGGCGCGATCCCGTCGCAATACGGCTTTTGCCGCGCGGCAGACATTTCGCCCAGCATAATTTCAGCGACTTCGCGTTCTCCGTGCGCGAGGGCGTTTCTTATGCGCGTTGAGGACACCTTTTCCCCCGCGAGCATTACGAATGGCACCTCGCACACCTCGTAGCCATATACGCCCGCGTATTCGCGAAACGTCTCAATAGTACCCTGACCCTTATAGCCAAACGTGAAATCGCTTCCGGCAACGAGGACCTTTATATCGTATCTGTTCGCCAGATCCTCTATGAATTCCATGGGCGACATAGAGGCTATGGTCTTATCGAACTTGACCATATCCACTACGTCTATGCCCATTTCCATCATTGTCGCGCGCTTTTTCTCCGCGTCCATCAGCAGTTCAGGCGCTTCGGCGAATACGCTCCTGGGGTGATTCATGAACGTATACGCGACGCTTTGCCACGCGTGTTCTCCGGCAATCGACACCGCTTTGTTTATAACCGCGCGGTGACCTATATGCATGCCGTCAAACATGCCGAGAGCTATTACGCTGGGAACTAGTCTATGGTTATACATTTGCACGGACATACTTTAGCGCACTCACCGCAACGCGTACACTTTGTGGTATCGATGCGCGCGTATCCTCCCTCGATGATTATGGCGTCGTATTTGCATTCCTTCTTGCAGCGGCCACAGGCGATGCAGGCGGTCATGCAGACATTTCTCGCTTCGCGGGCTACGTCGCTGTTGCGGCAGCGGACTATGACCTTCTTGCTCTGAGGCATAAGGCTTATGGCGTTGCGCGGGCAAATATCCACGCATTGGCCGCAGCTCGCGCATTTGTCCTCATCGATTACCGCGAGGTTGTTCTTAAGCGATATGGCTCCAAAGGCGCAAACGTCCATACAGTCGCCAAGTCCGATGCACGAGAATCTGCAAAGCTTGGGACCGCCCGCCATACCTGAGGCGACGAGGCAGCTTTTATACCCGTCGTAGATATAACGCTCCTTTGCCATGGCGTCGTCGCCCTGGCAAAGAACCCTCGCGACCATGCGCTCCTTCGTTTCATCGACCTTCACGCCCATAATATCGGCTATGGCTTTAGCTGCGGAAGCTCCGCCCGGAGCGCATCCGTCGGCGGAGGCTTTGCCATCGACTACAGCCTTGGCAAAGGCGTCGCAACCGGCGAAACCGCACGCTCCGCAATTGGCTCCGGCGAGGCATTCCCTTACCTTTTCAACGCGCGGATCGACCTCGACGTAAAAAGCCTTGCTCGCTACGGTCAACAGCGCTCCAAATACCAGGCCAAGGCCGCCAAGCACGGCGGCGGCAATAATTATAGTGCTCATCTACGCATCCCCCTTCTAAGCCATTCCCGAGAATCCCATAAACGCCACGGACATAAGCCCCGCGATTATGAGACTTATGGAGAATCCTTTAAAGCTCGCCGGAATGTCGCTCGTCTCGAGGCGTTCGCGAACGCCGGCCATAAGCACTATCGCGAGCATAAAGCCGAGCGCTCCGAAAACGCCGTTCAATATGCTGTACAGCAGATTGTACGCCTCGGATACGTTGAGAACCGTAACGCCCAGAACCGCGCAATTCGTGGTTATAAGCGGCAGGTATATGCCAAGCGCGTTATACAGACCCGGAGCGCTCTTTTTAAGAAACATCTCAACAAACTGCACGAGCGCCGCGATCACGAGTATAAAGCTTATGGTATCCAGATACGTTATGTTGAACGGAACCAGCAGCCAGTGATAAACCGCATAGGTGAAAAGGCTGGCGAGAGCCATTACGAAGGTGACGGCCAGTCCCATTCCCGCGGCGGTTTCTACCTTGTTGGAGACGCCCAAAAACGGGCAGCAGCCGAGAAAACGCGAGAAAATGAAGTTGTTGGTAAGTACGCAGCTCACCATGAAAAGAAGTATCTTTACTATTTCATTCACGCCTTCTCACCTCCCTTGCGCTTGCCGGCTTTGTTGACAATGGCGTTTACAATGCCCAGCAGCAGGCCGAAAGTCAAAAATCCGCCCGCCGCCATTATTATGAGAAGCATGGGTTGATAGCCCTGTCCGAATATATTTATTCCGAATATGCTTCCCGCGCCTATAATCTCCCTCACGCTTCCCATAAGGGTAAGCGCCAGGGTGAAGCCTAAGCCCATGCCGAGCCCGTCCACGGCCGACGCCGCGACCGCGTTTTTACTCGCGAAGGCTTCCGCGCGCGCGAGTATTATGCAGTTGACGACTATCAGCGGTATGAACATGCCGAGGGCGTCGTAAAGGGAGGGCAGATAAGCCTGCATCAAAAGCTGCACCATGGTGACGAATGTGCATATGACCATTATGAACGCGGGTATGCGCACCTTATCCGGTATAAAGTTGCGCAACAGGGATATGACGACATTGGAGCCTATCAGGACGAACGTCGCCGCCGCGCCCATGCCCAGGCCGTTTATGGCGCTGGTAGAGACCGCGAGCGTCGGACAGGTTCCAAGAACGAGCCTGAAAGTCGGGTTCTCGGTGAGAATGCCGTTCATGAATACGCTTGACAGATTCTTCTTTCCGTTATCCATTTGCTTTCGCCTCCTTGCCGTGTCCGTAAACGCGAGGCTTTACGTATTTGTCGATGAGGGGCGTCACTATGTTCATTATGAGTATGGCGAACGTCACGCCCTCGGGGTACATGCCCGCCGAGCGTATCAGCGCTACGAGCATACCGGCGCCAAACGCGAATATTATCTGACCTATGCCCGTCATCGGGCAGGTTACGTAGTCCGTCGCCATGAAAACCGCGCCGAACAGCAGTCCGCCCGACAAAACCGCGTATGCGACATCCTTGCCGAGTATCCAGCTGAAAAGAGCGGCCGACGCGACCATGACCACGGGTATGCGCCAGGAAACCGTCTTCGTAATGAGAAGATAAGCCAATCCTATCAGTATCATGAGCTTTGATACCTCGCCAATACATCCGGGTATATTGCCCATAAACAGATCGCTCATCGAAGCCATGCCGGTCTTCAAAGGAGTGGCGGCGGTAACGGCGTCTACGCCGCTAAAGCCCGTGGGAGAGACAAACGTCGTCATATAGACGGGCCATGAGGCCAGCAGTATAGCCCTCGCGGTGAGCGCGGGGTTCATGAAGTTATCGCCTATGCCGCCGAAAAGCTGCTTGACAAGCATCACGGCGATTACGCTTCCGATAGCCGCCATCCACAAAGGCGCGGTGCTGGGAAGATTGAGTCCCAATATAAGACCCGTGACCAGAGCTGACAAATCGCCTACCCTCACAGGCTTCTTCGCGAGCTTTTGCCATACAAGCTCCGAGAGAACCGACGTAGCCATACATACCAGCAGCACCAGCGCGGCGTCAAGGCCGAAATACCATATTCCGGCGGCGGCGCACGGCAGCAGGGCTATCACGACGTTGAGCATCAAGACCCTTGTCGAAGCCCTCGTGTGTATGTGGGGCGCGGAAGACAAGTGCAGATTCATTTCATCCTACCCCCTTTTCTTCTTTGCTTCTATAGTGATTCTATCCTTGGTGAACTTGAACGAAGTCGTCAAAAAGCGCCTGGCGGGGCAGATAAACGAGCAGGAGCCGCATACGATGCAGTCCATGACGTCGTTAGCCTGCGCGCCTTCCAAATCTCCCGCGTCGCACAGATGCTTGAGCTTGAAAGGATTTAGGCCTATCGGACAGGTTTCTACGCAGCGTCCGCAGCGGATGCAGGGGCCTTCCTCGGGCTGTTTGGCTTCATGCTCGCCGTATACGACGACGCCGTTGGTCGATTTAGCCATTGGTATTTCGTCGTTGGGACACGGCAGACCCGTCATGGCTCCG
Organism: Clostridia bacterium; assembly: GCA_030526935.1. Taxonomy (GTDB): domain Bacteria; phylum Bacillota; class Clostridia; order Christensenellales; family Aristaeellaceae; genus JAUNBY01. The sequence goes on along the minus strand of JAUNBY010000116.1, from coordinate 1,911 downwards.
CCTAAGCATATCTTTCCCGGTTCCTGCGAATAGCCGCCGCACTCGCCTATCGCGTCGGCGATAATGGTGCCTATGCGAAGGCGCAGGTTGTCGGGGTTTCGAACACAACCGGTTATCGTCGTGATCCTCGATATGAGGGGCTTGCCGTCGATCACCGCGTCGGCTATGGCGTGGGCGGTTCCTACGTTGAGGACTATGGTGTGAACGTCGAGCGGAAGCTTCTTTGTCGGAACCTGTCGCCCGGTTATTGCCTGTATAAGCTGTTTTTCACCGCCCTGCGGGTACTTGGTTTTAAGCGGCTGTACGCTTACGCCCTCGCGACCCGTCGCGGCCTTTTGCATGGCCAATATTGCCTCGGGCTTGTTGTCCTCTATGCCTATGACGCCCTTTTTGACGTTCAAGGCTCTCATGGCGGCCCTGAGTCCGTCAACTATGCGCACGCTCGATTCGAGCATCAGCCTGTAGTCGGCGGTCAGGTGAGTTTCGCACTCCGCGCCGTTTAGTATTATGGTATCGCAGTATTGCCCTTCCTTGACGGCGAACTTCACGTGCGTCGGGAAGGACGCGCCGCCCATGCCGCATATTCCGGCGTTTTTAATGGCGGGTACGATCTTCGAGGGATCGCAGGTCTCGACGTTCCCCAACGGTTCGAGGGTGTCGACCCACTCGTCCAGAAAATCGTTCTTTATAGTCACGGCCATGGCGGGCGCGCCGCCCATATAAGGCACCGTTCCCACCGCGACTACCTCGCCCGATACGCTCGCGTGTACCGGCAAGCCGAGAAATCCCACCGGCTCTCCGATTATCTGACCGACCTTGACCCGGTCGCCGACTTTAACGCACGGAGTACTGGGCGGCCCCAAATGCATACCCATCAATATGCAAACAGTATCGGACACAAACTCGCGTATGGGTTTATCGCGCGTCGGCTGCTTTCCGCCGTGCGAAGCGTGCAAAGGATGCACGCCACCGCGAAAACTTTTCTTTGGCAATTCTCACACCCCCAAATCAATTAGATCCGTTTGTCGTTTTAGCTTTAGATAACACCTTTTCGTTGTGCGCGGCTTCCACGCCGATTCGACCTTCTTCACCCTTTATCTCCCAGTGTATGAGAAGAGTCATTACGGCTCTCAGCGCGCATATAGCGCCCACTATTCCCAATTCGCGCCAGTCGCGAACGAGCGTCGTGCGCAAAACCTCGCCGCCAAGCTTGAATTCAAGCGCTATGGCGATTCCCTGAGCAAGCTCCAGCCTTACATAATCGCGCTTTCTCAGAAGATCAATCGCCGATTTAAGCGCGGTGAATACGATTATGGCTACGCCGATGAACTCCATCAGCAGGATGCCGTATTGCACTACGGTTCGAAATATAAACTCGCAATACTCATAAAACGCTTCCACTTTCACGCACCTCTATTCTTCAAACAGGCTGTTGAGAGCCTCGAGCACGGCGTTGGAGGTCATTGTAGCGCTCGCTATGGCGTCTATGCCGTCGCCATACGCGAAGGGCGCGGTCTTTCCAATAAACTGCGCTGCGAATTCCGGTTCCTCCGCCTTGAGGCCAAGTCCGGCGGTCTCGTTAGCGGCTTTTATCGTAAGCGTCGCTATGGAGCCGTTTTCGTTTAGCGTAGCCGTTACTTCGACGTTACCGGCGAAGCCCATAGCTGTGGCGATCAAAGCATCTGTGGTTTCAGGTTCAGATACTTCGTCCTCTGCCGACGCTTCCGGTTCGTCCGCCGGGAACAGGCTGTTCAGCGCCTCAATGACGGCATTGGAGGTCATTGTAGCGCTCGCTATGGCGTCTATGCCGTCGCCATACGCGAAGGGCGCGACTTTACCGATGAACTGCGCGGCGAACTCCGGTTCCTCCGCCTTGAGACCAAGTCCGGCGGTCTCGTTAGCGGCTTTTAT
>JAUNBY010000577.1 GCA_030526935.1 Clostridia bacterium | reverse complement strand
GCGATTGGGTTATTATGTATATCAGTTAGGAGGTTGAACGGATGGATCGCTCCCTTGTAAGGAATTTTTGCATAATCGCCCATATAGACCACGGAAAATCCACGCTCGCCGACAGGTTGCTGGAAGTCACGGGCGTGGTCAAGAAGCGCGATATAGTCGAGCAGGTGCTAGACTCCATGGAACTTGAGCGCGAACGTGGCATAACCATAAAATCAAAGGCCGTAAGGCTTCCGTATAAGGCGAAGGACGGGAGGGAATACGAGCTTAACCTCATCGATACCCCCGGCCACGTGGATTTTACATACGAAGTCAGCCGCGCTTTGGCCGCGTGCGAAGGCGCGGTGCTCGTCGTGGACGCCACGCAGGGAATAGAGGCGCAGACCCTTGCCAACGTATATATGGCGCTGGAACATAATCTTGAAATTGTACCTGTCATAAACAAGATCGACCTGCCGAGCGCCCAGCCCGATATGGTCAAAAAGGAAATTGAGGACGAGATAGGCCTCGATACCGAGGACTGCCCTCTTATATCCGCTAAGATGGGAACGGGCATAGAGGACGTTCTGGAAATGATAGTCAAGCTCGTCCCCCCGCCGGAGGGGGAAGCGGAAAATCCTCTCAGGGCGCTTATATTCGATTCGTATTACGACAACTACCGGGGCGCCATAAGTTCCGTCAGGATCGTGGACGGAACGGTCGCCGTAGGGGACCGGATACGCATGATGGCGGGACAGTGCGAGTTCGACGTTACGGAGGTTGGCGCCTTCATACCCGGAGGCTATCTGCCGACCGAAAGGCTTACCGCCGGAGACGTAGGGTATATCGCCGCCTCCATTAAGGACATAGCCGACGTCAGGGTCGGCGACACTATCACAAACGCCCGCGAACCCGCGAAGGAAGCGCTTCCCGGATATAAACCGGTTCTTCCGATGGTGTTTTGCGGCATATTCCCGGCGGACGGCGCGGACTATGAAAACCTCAAGGACGCGCTTGAAAAGCTTCGCCTGAACGACGCGGCGCTCTCATACGAGCCTGAAACCTCGGTGGCGCTCGGATACGGCTTCAGATGCGGGTTTTTGGGGCTTCTCCACATGGAGATAATTCAACAGCGGCTGGAACGAGAATTCGATCTGAACCTCGTCACCACCGCGCCCAGCGTCATATACAATGTAATAAAGACCGACGGAGATAAGATAACCATCGACAACCCCTCGAACCTCCCGCCTATTCAGGAGATAGCGTATATGGAGGAGCCGTTCGTGGACGCGCAGGTCATATCCCCGGAGACATACGTGGGCGCGATAATGGAACTTTGCCAGGACAAGCGCGGCACATTCAGGGATATGAAGTACATAGAGGCGGGCAGGGTGCTCTTGAAGTACGACCTGCCGCTCAACGAGGTCATATTCGACTTTTTCGACCAGCTCAAAAGCCGCACTCGCGGATACGCCTCGTTCGACTACGAATTAAAGGGATACGTCAAGAGCGATCTGGTTAAACTGGATATGCTTCTCAACGGCG
>JAUNBY010000115.1 GCA_030526935.1 Clostridia bacterium | reverse complement strand
CGGCTGCGAAAAAGGTTGTTTGAAGAGGTGCCGTGCTTTTAGTGACCGCTTACGAATTCTTGGACATGCTGGATGGCAGAAAGAAACTCATGGCAATGCATTGCCAGACTAAACGCAATGGCTGCCCCCTAGGGGGCACAGAAAAGATGCCGAATTGTACCTGCCGTCTGCCATAGTTAACGCAACACTCGCGCTTGCCTGACTTATTGCAACCCCCCTTCCACATGCTCGTTGCGTTTACTTTGGCAATTGAGGCTGAGAGATTTTAAAGTTTTCGGATTTTAATCGCGCTTGACAAAGCTCCGCTGCTTATGCTATACTCAGTCCGTCTCTAAATCGATCAGCACTGCGCGGGGGGGGCGTGGTGTTGTTCGTTTATTTTGCTTTGAAGCGTGTGGCAGGGCTGTTCCCGCCACACGTGGATTTGTTATCTATAATTCGCAGGGAGGTAATCAGAGGTGGAGGACAACATCATCAATCGCGTGGTGCTCACTCCGGACGGAAAAAAGAAGCTCGAAGACGAGCTCAATGAATTGAAAACCGTCAAACGCGTCGAGATCGCAAAGGAAATAGAAGTTGCGCGTTCTTTTGGAGATTTGAGTGAAAACGCGGAGTATGACGAGGCGAAAAACGAACAGGCGCGCATAGAGTCGCGCATAAAGACTATAGAGGAAATGCTTCGCTTTGCCGAGGTGGTTGACCAGTCGGACAGGCAGTCGGGCGTGGCGGGCGTCGGAAGCCTCGTCAAGGTGTACGACCTGGAATACGACGAGGAGGATACCTATAAACTCGTCGGCGCTACCGAGGCTGACCCGTCCAAGCTCTATGTTTCAACGGAATCTCCCATCGGGAAAGCTTTGATGGGGGCGAGAGTCGGCGATACCGTCGAGGCGCAGACCCCGGGCGGAGTCGTGAGGATGCGCGTCGAGGAAATTACTCATTAAACTATGGGGGATATTACAATGCCTGATGAAACCATAATAAGCGCTCAGACGCAGTATTCGGAGCAATCACTCATACGCCTTGAAAAGCTCGATAAGCTTATAAAGGAAGGAAACAACCCCTACGAACTGGTCAAATACGACCAGACGCATGAATCGACGCCTATAATCGAAGGTTACGACGATCTCGAGGGGAAGACGGTAAAAATAGCGGGGCGCATGATGTCGAGACGCGTTATGGGAAAGGCGAGCTTCGCCCATATACTCGACGCCAGGGGGCAGATACAGGTCTATGTAAAGCGCGACGACGTCGGCGAGGAATCATATAGGCGGTTCAAGGACTACGATATAGGCGACGTCATAGGCATAGAGGGCTTCGTGTTCAAGACGAAAACCGGCGAGGTCTCCGTCCACGCAAAGAGCCTCGAGCTTTTGACCAAGTGCCTTCATCCGCTGCCCGAGAAGTTTCATGGGCTTAAGGATACGGATACGCGCTATCGCCAGCGCTATCTGGACCTGATTGTGAATCCGGAGGTCAGGCAGACATTTATAAAGCGCTCGCGCATAATAAACGCCATTCGCGAATTCCTCGATGCGCGCGGCTATCTCGAAGTCGATACGCCCGTTCTTGGAACGCTTGAGATAGGAGCGGCGGCAAGGCCCTTCGTCACTCACCATAACGCGCTTGATATCGACATGTACATGAGAATCGAGACGGAGCTTCACTTGAAGAGGCTCATAGTTGGCGGCCTGGACAGGGTGTACGAGGTGGGCAGGATATTCAGAAACGAGGGCATGGACACGAGGCATAACCCCGAATTCACGAGCGTCGAGCTTTATCAGGCGTACACAGACTATCACGGGATGATGGATCTCATAGAGGCGCTGTTTAAGCAGGTCGCCCAAAAGGTTTGCGGCACCACTCAAATTACCTATCAGGGTACGCCCATAGACCTGGGAGGCGAGTGGAAGCGCATGAGCATGACGCAGGCCGTGAAGGAGTATTCCGGAATCGATTACTACTCATGGCAGTCCGATGAGCAGGCACGCGAGGAATTAAAGAAGAACGGGTATGAACTCGAAAGCGACGTGGCGACAAAGGGCGAGTGCCTTAACGCGCTTTTCGAGCAGGCCGTCGAAGAAAACCTCATACAGCCCACGTTTATATACGATTATCCGATAGAGGTCTCTCCCCTCGCCAAGCGCAAGCCTGACGAGCCGGAGCTTACTCAGAGGTTCGAGTTTTTCATCGTCGCCAGCGAATTTGGAAACGCCTTCTCGGAGCTCAACGATCCCATCGACCAGAGACAGCGCTTCGAAAAACAGGTGGCTCAGAAAAGAGCGCAGGGCGCGAATGCCCAGGTCGATGAAGATTTCGTATGCGCCCTGGAATACGGCCTGCCTCCAACCGGAGGATTGGGCTTTGGCGTAGACAGGATGGTAATGCTTCTCACGGATTCGGCTTCCATCAGAGACGTTTTGCTCTTTCCGACGATGAAACCGCTCGACAATTAAAGCAAATAACAGCCCCTGCGGTTTTCCGCCGGGGCTGTACGCAAATTATATGGAGGATAAAAATGCCGGATACCAGGATCACAAAGGATTCTCTAAAGAATCATTTTCATTACCGAAAATGGATATATGTGATTATAATAGCCGTTTGCTATTTTGTGACGGATTTAATCTATACGATGACCGAGTATCGTCCGCCCGACGAGAGAAAGGTCGATTTTCAGCTTGTACAGTCGGGAATCGTGGATACCGAAGCCATGCAAGCGGTAGCGGACGCCGCGCTTATCGAGGCTCAGCAATTTGATCCGACGCTCGAACAGGTAGAGTTTATATCTCTGTCGTATTCCGGCAACGCTGAGGAGGATATATACGGCGTACAGAGATACGTGGTCATGATAGCGGCTCAGGAGGGAGACGTATGGATATTGTCAAACGAACTGTTTTTAAGCCTCTATATTGAAGGCGCGGTTCTGCCTCTTGACGATTATATCTGCGAAGGAATACTGGACGTCCCCGCGGACGCGGTTGAGGAATATACGCTTTACGAACCTTCCGGACAGATGGATGAGGACGATAACTATATAATTCCAACCTCCGGCGAAAAACACGTCTACGCATGTCCCGCTTCTCTTATGCCGGGCATTGAACGATATGGCTACGATACCCAGGGCAAGTGCGCCGTCATAATGAGCTACAGCGCAAACCCCGAAACCTCGGCCAAGGTGCTCGCAAGCGTGATCGGGCTATTGTCGGAGGATGAAACTTCGTCAAATGAAAACATCATGGAAGCGACGCCTGATAACACCGACGAAGCGAATGAAGCATCGTCGCCGGAGGTTTAATATGATAACGCAAAACGTATCGGCGAAAAAAATATCTCCTCTCAAGGGTCTTATAATCGTAGTCGCTATAGCGGCGCTTATAATTCTCGGATCGTTCGCCGGCAATATCGTCGCCGGCAGATTCGGCGCCATTTGGGGGCAGATAACACTGATATTGATAGCGGGCGCCGCGGCTTTATATATAATGCGCAACGTCGTTGTCGAATATCAGTATACGGTGTCTGATTCGGTTTTCTACATCGAAAGGGTTTACGGCAAGCGTTCAAAGGTAATGCTTCAAATACCGCTCGAGGACATACTGTATATAGGAAGCCGCGAAAAAGCGCGTGAAAAATGGCCGTCGGCCAGGAATATGGCGACCGCGACGGTCAAAGGCAATATAACCCCCGTCGTCACCGTCGCTTACAGGGTGAAGGGCGAGATATGCCTCATCGCGGTGCAACCTGACGAGGAAATGAAAAAAGCCATGTTCGATCCGGAAAAGCGTGCGCGCGCGGCAAGCGAAAAATGGGGCGAATAGGGCATGTGGCGCGCGACGGAGCCGTTCTCTCAGCGAGGCAGCCCCGTCGCGCAATTATATGATCGTTTCTCACAAAAGCCCATTCAACCGATCTCTGGCCGTATTTACCTTCCATATCGCCTCATCAACCTGCGACTGCGCCTTGCCTATCCTGGACTGCATCATCCAGTCCGCGATCAAGCCGTCGAAGAAATAATCGGCAAAGCCCAGAAAGTCGTCTACGGCAATGTCTATGTCATCCATTTCGTTAACGTCGCGAAGCTCTCTGGCGAACAGGCGTATGGAATCTCGCGCCTGTGTAAGCTCATACTCGGCGTCATGCATTTTTCCGTGTTTGGCTAATGTCGAAATAAAGCCGCCTCCGAGTATATCCAGTATTCCCCAATTGCCGGCGCTGTCCAGATACCCTTTCGCCTTATTCAAATGGTAAAGCGTGTTGTCAGCCGCCTGAATAGCCTGCCTGATTTCGGTTTCACGGCTCTGCATAAAAACACCTCCCCGTCGTAATAACTCGCATACTTTCAATGCGATAACGATGACGGCATTACCCCTTCGTCTGCGCCGCGACTAGCGCTTCGGTGCCATACATTCTCCTGAGCTTTGGTTTTTCTATCTTTCCGGTAGGATTGCGGGGCACATTGGCGAATATTATGCGGCGCGGCCTCTTGTAGCGGGGAAGATCGCTGCAAAATTCGTTTATATCTTCCTCGGTACACTCGTAACCGGGCTTAAGCTCTATTACCGCCGCGGCTATCTCGCCCAACCTGTGGTGAGGAAGTCCTATGACCGCCACGTCCTTTATAGCCTCGTCCGCGCGGAGGAAGTCCTCTATCTGTACGGGGTATATATTCTCTCCACCCGTGATTATGACGTCCTTTTTTCTGTCTACAAGGAAATAGAAGCCGTCCTCATCCTGCATGGCCATATCTCCCGTGAACAGCCATCCGTCGTGAAGAACCTCGTTTGTCGCTTTTTCGTCCCTGTAGTAGCATGTCATAACGCCCGGACCCTTTACCGCCAATTCGCCGACGTCGCCCTTTTTGACGGTCTCCCCCTTATCATCGACTATCTTTACTTCCCATCCATATCCCGGTACTCCAATCGCTCCGACCTTGTTTATGTTTTCAACGCCCAGATGTACGCATCCGGGGCCTATTGATTCGCTGAGGCCGTAATTTGTGTCGTACTGGTGGTTGGGGAATATCTTCATCCAGCGCGTGATGAGGCTCGGCGGCACGGGCTGAGCGCCTATGTGCATCAGCCTCCACCTCGACAGGTCGTAATCCGACAGATCGACGTCTCCCCTGTCGATGGCGTCGAGTATATCCTGCGCCCACGGCACGAGCAGCCATACTATCGAGCATTTTTCCTGCGAAGCGACGCGAAGTATCCACTCCGGACTCGTTCCCTTGAGCAAAACCGCGCGCGAACCAACCAGCAGGCTTCCGAACCAGTGCATCTTGGCGCCGGTGTGATAAAGCGGCGGTATGCACAAAAAGACGTCGTCGTGCGTCTGCCCGTGATGATTTTGCTCGACAAGACACGCGTGTACAAGCGAGCGGTGCTTATGAAGTATGGCCTTTGGAAAGCCGGTCGTGCCGCTTGAAAAGTATATAGCAGCGAAATCGTCGTCCGTCAGGTCGATTTTGGGGCGGGCACTGGTGAAGTTAGCCGCCAGATGCAGATAGTTCTCCGCGAATTTGGGGCAATCGTCGCCGACGTAAAACATAAGCTTCACCCTTGGTATGCCGCTGAGCGCCGCTTCGACGCGCCCGATAAATTCGGGTCCGAAGAACAGCGCCGTAACGTCGGCCAGATCAAGACAGTAACTTATCTCGTCAGAGGCGTATCTATAATTCAGGGGAACGGCGAGCGCCCCTGTTTTGAGAATGCCAAAATATATCGGAAGCCAATCAATGCCGTTCATCAGAAGTATGCCGACCTTGTCGTCCTTTTTTATTCCACGGCTGATCAACAGGTTGGCGCAGCGGTTCGCCTTCTCGTCGAAAGCCGACCACGTTATCTCGCGGCGAAATTCCTCGGCGGCTCCGACTTCTATGAGGTCGTATTCCTTCCATGTAACGCGCCTGGTTTCCTTGACGTCGGGGTTTATCTCTACCAGCGCGATTTCGTCGCCGTACAGTTCGGCGTTTTTTTGTAAGAACTCAGTGATAGGCATTGTAACCGTCCCCTTTCATCTATGTCAATCTTTCATACGTTATGGCGATCATCACCTGTGGCAGTATTTTCTTAAAGTGGTCTTTCAGCAAAAAAAGTCCTCTGCAAATATGCAGAGGACGGGAATTACCCGTGGTACCACCTCAATTTGGCAAATAATGCCCTCAACAGACGCAATAACGTCCCCGCGCTGTACCGGGCGTCCCCGTCGCAGCCTAATCGGATAATCCCTGATAATCCTTTCAGTGCGCCGCTTCGGAATGTATTCAGCTTATCGCTTACCACCGTCTCGCACCAGCCGACGGCTCTCTTGAGGCTTTTACGATACGCCTACTTGTTTCCTTCATCGCGTTAAACGGAATTATAGCATCGCTGGAAGCGTATGTCAAGCATAATAAACAATAATATCCTGTTAACGGCAAGCGTCAGTTAGTAAGCACCCTTTATTTTATTTGCGCAAAAGCGTCTATTTCCTGTTCGCGCGCCTTATCTGCGCTTCCTCAAAACGCCTTTTTTCCTCATCTGTCACCGGCTCCAGCATGGGAACCGGAGTAGGCTTTTCGTTTTCGTCGAGGGCGACCATTACAAAGTAGGCGGTGTTTATCAGGTTAAGCTCTCCGGAAAGAGACTCTATGTAGGTCTGGACGCATATTTCCATTGAGGTTCTCCCCGTGTAGACAATAAATCCTTTGAGAACCAGCGTATCGTTTACATATGCCGCTCCGGAGAATGAAAGCCCATCGATGGCGGCGGTCGTGACATTTCGATTGGAATGCCTTCTCGCGACGACGGCGGCGACTATGTCTATCCACTGAAGAAGCTGGCCGCCGAAAAGGCGGTTATAGCCGTTCATCGTGCCCTGCGTAAGTATCTGCACCTGTTCGGTATATGAATCGGCGACGCGTTTCACCAGCCTTGTCATTCAATTGCGCTCCTTAATTTGATTATAGCTTCGTCAAACGGCATGGCGCTGGTAAATATACTAGAGGTACCCGCGACGAATATATCCGCCCCCGCGCGCCTCATCCTTTTGGCGTTTTCAAAGCTTACGTTTCCGTCCACTTCTATGCGGACATGTTCGTATCCGCGCTCGTCAAGGAAGCGGCGAACGCAGGTGATCTTGTCGAGCGTGCGCTCTATGAGCTTTTGTCCGGCGTATCCCGGGTTTACGGTCATAACAAGAACCGCGTCTATATCGTCCAGAACCGATTCAAGCACGCATACCGGCGTCGCCGGATTCAGAGCCAGCATGGGCTTCGCGCCCGCGTCGCGTATAGCCTTTAGCGCCCTTATGGGATGATTTCCCGCCTCATAATGAACCGACGCGTAATCCCCGGAGCCGAGCGGGAACCAACCGAGTTTTCTTTCGGGATGGGTTATCATCATGTGTACGTCCAGCGGTATGTCGCAGGCGGCTTTAAGGCTCCTGCAAAAATCAGGCCCGAGCGTGTAGTTAGGTACGAATTCCCCGTCCATAATGTCCACATGCAGATACTCTATATTCGCCCGCTTAAGCGAATCGAGAGTATCCTCAAGCTTTAGAAAATCTACGCACATTATAGACGGCGCTATCTGGGATGCATGCATATATGTACTCCGTTCATATAAAATTCATATTGTAATTATATCATAAATCGTATTGTATGTCAAAGTATTTTGCGGAGGATCTCACAATGACGCCATATGCGCTGTTTACGGACGGCACCTGCGATATTCCGCGCGAGTACCGCCAAATATACGAAATAAACTACCTTCCGATGAAGATAACCATCAACCCGCAAACCCTCGAGTTCTCAGACGGGTGGACGCAAGACGAATACAGCGAGTTTTACAGGCGCCTCAGAAGCGGGCAAATCGCCTCGACTACGCAGATAACGCCCTTCGAATACGAGGAAGCCTTTGAAAAGCGCCTCGTCAAGGGAGAGGATATACTATATATAGGCTTTTCATCGGGCATGAGCGACACAATGCAATCCGCCCGCCTGGCGGCCAGAAACCTGATGGAGAAATACCCTGAAAGGCGCGTCGTGGCGCTTGATTCCAAAAGCGTCACGGGAGGCTTGGGTATGCTCGTCTTTAAAGCCTGCAAGAATCGCGAAAGCGGCATGTCTATTGAGGACAACGCAAGAGAAATAGAACGGCTTTCAAAAAGTTGCACCATTTGGTTTACGGTGGACGACCTTTACTACCTTGGGCGCAGCGGACGGCTCAACACCATATCCGCAATAATGGGAAGCGCCCTTCATATAAAGCCCCTCGTCGAGGTCAGCGACGGCCGACTTGTGATACGCGAAAAGGTTCAGGGGCGCAAGAGTTCCATCAAGGCTCTTGTCAAGAAAGCCGCTCAGCTTTCGGGCGGAAAGACATTAAAACACGTATTGGTCACCCATACCGACGCCGAAGACGCGGCGACGCAACTCGTTTCACAGCTTAAAAGCGCCATCGATGCCGAGGAGATACTCTATATGGAAATGTCTCCTATAATAGGCGCTCACGTCGGCCCGGGACTTGTATCGGTCATATTCATCGATTAGAAAATACTGTATAAGCCGCCTGTCAACGGCGTCTGTCGAGCGCACCCGCAGGCAATGCTTGCCTCGG